>CAUZBD010000199.1:0-5325 GCA_963577795.1 Planctomycetota bacterium
TTTCTTTTTCCAATTCCCGGACCGTTTCGACGCCATCCATCAGCATGCGGGTCGAAGCGGCTGTGCCCCGGAGTTGTCCGAGCAGCCCTGCTGCGCGACCGGTCGATCCGCTTCCGAGTTGTCCTCGTTCGACGACGATGACGCTTTTGCCGCGACGGGCCAGTTGCAGGGCAGTGCTTAGTCCGGCAACCCCACCACCAATGATGAGAACGTCGGCAGTCTTTTGAGACATGAAATACTCCGAGGGCTGAAAGGTCTCTAAAGGTCCGTGGGGGCGACCAGTTGCTTGAGATACCAGCGAATAAATGCCTCCACATTCCACTCTTTGTACGTTGAAAGGGGGCCGGGGCGGTAGGCCCTGGAGGAAATGCCCTGCTGGGCACGGCGGCACAGATCCCAGTCCTGTTCACTGGTGAGCTGCCAGAACGGGAGAAGCCGGTCGAGCGTATAGTCCTGGCCTTCGACCGCATCGCAGTCGACAAGCCAGACGACGCGGGCGCGGGTTTTGGCCGGACCTGCCGGGAGGAGCCGCGTGGTGACCGCATGATCGCAACTGGAGTGATTCCACATGTTGGGCATGGTCCGCATCCGTAGGGTTCCCACGTGCGGATCGTCGTAATCACCCATCAGTGGGGCCACTTGCTGGCCGTCCATCGTCTCGCTGACGTAGTCTTCGACCAACACGGTCCGGTTGATCGCACACCAGCCCTCCGCGTGATCCGGGTCAGGAAAACTCGCCATGCCGGTCGCGTGATGGGTGGCGGCAAGGCCCGCAGCGGCCAGTTGGTTGGTATCGCGCTCGAGTTGTTTTGCGATGCGCGTTTCGATGGCTGTGGTCGTGTCGTCGTCGTTGTAGTGATCGAAGTTTGCGCGAATGTACTGTGGGTGATTCACATTGCAGTGATAACACTCGCGATTGTTTTCCCAGACAAGTTTCCAGTTGGCCTCAATCTCGTAGTCCATCGCGCAGGCGACCTTCGCGCGATTTAGCCCCTGAGGAGCGGCCGCCTCCGTAATTTGCCGCCTGACACATTCAAAAGAAGGTGGGTTTTTTGCGAGCGAGATATAAATCATGCCTGCGGCGGTTGCCACCGCAACCGGCAGGAGCGACCACTCCTCAAAATTCAACTCTCCGTCCATACCGCGGGCGGAGCAGAGTTGTCCGGATCGGTCGTACGTCCACTGATGGTAGGGACAGACGATCCGCCCGACGTGTCCCTGCGGTTCGCTACAGAGTCGCGTTCCCCGATGGCGACAGAGATTGTGAAACGCGCGAATTTCCCCGGCATCGTCGCGGAGAAGGAGAATGGAATCGTCGCCGATTTCCCAGGTCAGATAGTCGCCGACGGCCGGTATTTCGCAGTCGTGGGCAACAAACAACCAGCTCTCTCTCCAGAGCTGCTCGATTTCAGCGGAATAGATATTGCGATCGAGATAGAAGGGCTGTGGCAGCGTATGGCCCGCTTGGCGGGACGCGACAATCGCTTCGATTTTCTCTCGGTCTATGCCATCTACCATGAAGAAAACCGCTCAAAAACAACTGCGCAACCCATCATTGGCATGTATCTGACCATCCGTTGCCCCGGACTGCAAGGTCCGAACCGTTTTTTAGGGGCGAGCGTTTGGACGGCGGCCTCCGCGGATGATTCCTTGCACGCCGATGGGTCTGGGCGTTATCCTCCCTGAGTGGGCCAACTGCCGATTCACGCGTTTCTCAAAGAGAGGGGTTCGCTATGCCACCGAAGGTTTTGTTACGCGGGCTTTTGTTGCTCGTCCCGGTGATTGCGGCGTTGCCTTGTGCTGCCGGTGAGAACCACGAATTACCGCAAGTCAAGAATCTGATTTTGTTGATCGGTGATGGCATGGGGCCACAGCAGATGGGACTGCTGACTGCCTATGCGCACCAGGCGCCCCACACCATTTACGCCGATCAGGAGACCGCCTTAGAACAGGCCATGGATCAAGGCGAGATCGGTTTGGTCCGCACGGCACCCCCCGGGGTCCTGGTTACCGATTCGGCGGCAGCGGCCACGCAGTTGGCCAGTGGTGTGGCGGCAGGGGCAGAGATGGTCGGGGTCGATGCAGCGGGAGATCCGGTCGAAACGATTTTGGAAAAAGCACAAGCGGCCGGAAAAGCAGTAGGGCTCGTTACCGACACACGGCTTACGCACGGGACGCCCGCGGCGTTTGCTGCGCACCGTGCGCATCGCTCCGAAGAGAATGCCATCGCCACCGATTTGGTGGCTTCGGGGATCGATGTCTTGCTTGGCGGAGGTCTACGGCACTGGATTCCCGAACAGGCAGGAAAGGAAGGCAGTGCGGCACACGATGAAATTCAGCACCTGACCGGCGGTGCATATGCTTTTTCTTCCAAACGGAAGGACAATCGCAACCTACTACTCGAAGCGCGGCTCGACGGCTACCGACTCGTCTTCAATCGCGAAGAGCTTTCGAAAGTGAATTCCGGGAAAGTACTCGGACTCTTCGGTAATGAATCGATGTCCGATGCGCTGACGAAGCGGTCTGCTGGAGCAATGACCGCCGAGCCTACCTTGGCGGAAATGACCCGTCGGGCATTGCAACTGCTTTCCCAGCGCGAGGCAGGATTTTTTCTGATGGTGGAAGCAGGGCAGATTGACTGGGCCTGTCACAATAACGACACCGGTAGTCTGCTGGCCGAGATGCTGCAAATGGATCAATCGCTCAAGGCGATTCTCGAGTGGATGCAGGGCCGCGAGGATACACTGCTGGTGGTGACGGCTGATCATGAGACTGGCGGATTTGGCTTCAGTTACTCAGGCAGTCATCTGCCGCGGCCCACACGACTCAAAGGCAATGCATTTGCAGACAAACTGCACCAGCCCGATTTTAATTTCGGCCGCCCCGGCACACTTGATCGACTGTATGACCAGAAGGAGAGTTATTTTACAATTTTTCGCACGTTTGATGCCCTAAGCAAGGACCAGCAAACTCCGGCACGCTTGGCAGAGCTGGTCAATGCGGCGTTGCCCTTTCCGATCACCGAAGCGCAGGCTGCGGCCATCCTCCGCCGAGGCCCCAATCGACTCTATGTCAAAGATCATCGCTATCTGGGCAGCAAGGAAGTTCCGCAGATTATGGACTACGCAGACTTCTATGTGTTTGGCGACAATTTGCGGATGAATTTGCTGGCCCGCGCGGTGGCGGCCGATCAGAATGTCGTCTGGGCCACCGGGACCCACACCAGCACACCGGTGATTGCCATTGCGGTGGGACCGGAAGAGGCACGCAAAGCGTTTGGCCGGATGATGCATGCAACCGATCTAGGGAAGCAGATGCAGGCGACACTCCTGGGGAGATAGTGCAGATGCGGTCGCTGCTTTTACCGACACTTGGCTTGACCCTGTTTGCCGTCTCGTTTTCTTCGGCGGCGGAGCCACTCGTGATCGCGCATCGCGGAGCCTCCGGTTACCGACCCGAGCATACGCTCGCGGCCTATACGCTGGCGATCGAACAGGGGGCCGACTACATCGAAGTGGATCTGGTCGCGACCCGAGATGGAGTACTCATCTGCCGGCACGACTGCGAGATTGGCAGTACGACCGATGCGGCAAAAAAGTTTCCGCAAAAAAAGAAAACGGTCACGATCGAAGGAAAAAAAGGAAGCGGCTTTTTTGCTCAGGATTTTACCTTGGATGAAATGAAGACGCTTCGCACCCGGGAGCGGAGCCCTTTTCGTAGCAATCGCTTTGACGGACAGTTCCCTGTTCCGACTTTTGAGGAATTTTTACAGCTCGTTGCAAAATATAATAAAACGAGTGAGAAGAAGGTGGGGATTTGTCCCGAGATCAAACACCCGGCGTATCATCAACAACAGGATCTGCCACTCGAAATACCTTTGCTTTCTCTTTTGCGACAGTATGGCTACAAAAATGCCGAGGACCTCTGCGTGATTCAATCGTTTAATTCTGTGAGTTTGCAGAATCTTTCAGGAAAAACCGAACTGCGTTTGTTGCAGTTACTGCCAAAGCGTCAAGGCAACCAGGGACTGCCGCCCATACCATCTGATGCGCAATTAAAGGAGGTTGCCACGTATGCGGATGTGATTGGTGTCCACAAAGAGAGTATCGTGGCAAGTAATCTTTTCCAGGCATCGACCACACCGACCGATTTGATCACGCGGGCAAAGCGGCACCGGTGCAGTGTGTGGGTTTACACTTTTGGCGAGAACTCCCTGTCTTCCCTTTACCGCCCGAGTATGGCGCAAGAGATTCGTCACTTTGCGACTTTGGGGGCCGATGGATTTTTCACTGATTTCCCGGATGTGGCCCGCCGAGCACTTGTTGCGGTGAAAGCCGACAAGCCCCGTTGAGTCTGATCTACGTCTTGTTTCGCATCAGGACCCATGGTTCAATACAGCGCTGTCGAAAACGGCAAGTAAAGGATTTTATCCGTGAGTGTTCCGCCTGAGAATCAACAGCCTTCGGTTCAAGATTTCGAGCAGCTCTCCGCTCGTCTCGAACAGCTGACCCACGAGTTGGCGGCGTTGAAGGCGGGGCTTGCTGCGTTGCAATCGGGCCAGCGACCGGAGGCCGAGGAGGAGGTCATCAGGGCCGAGATACTCGAGCCGGTGGCGGGCGCGCGGCCCCAGGAGCCGCCACCTCATTTTGAGACCACCGAAAACCTGCAGCCGGAGCAAAAGACCCCGGAGCCGCTTCCTGCTAAGGGTAAGCAGGCCATTGAGAATCTAGAAACGCTAATCGGGGGCCGGTGGCTGACGTGGATCGGTGCAGCGACCATGCTTGTGGCGGTTGCTTTTTTTATTCCCTGGGCCTGGCAGTACTTTCAGACCCCGGAGTGGTTCAAAGTGCTGGCCTTGCACGCGGGAAGTTTGGGCATTCTTTTTTTTGGCCTTTGGGTTTGCCGCCGCAACTTTTTCAGGTTGGGGCATGCGGTCGTGGGAATCGGTTTGTTTGCCTGGTATGGAACCGCATTGGCCGCACTACGAACGTTCGATGTGTATGCACAGCTGTTTGGTGACGGAAAATACGTCTTTACGGCCTTTGAATGTGCTCTGATTACAGTTGTGGCGATTGTGTTGGCGGTTCAAAGACGTAGCGCGACAATTATTTTACTCGGTGCGCTGGGGGGGTATTTAAATCCGATCCTTACCAGCAGCGGCGCAGGAAATTATGTCGTCCTCTTCGTGTACCTGGCATTTCTCAACGTGGGGCTGATCGCCTCGGCCGTCCTTCGCGGGTGGAATTTCCTCAAGCTCATCGCACTCTGTGCCACGGCGGTAATGTTCCTTGCGTGGATCGAGCAGGCGACAACAATACCCGCCTG
>CAUZBD010000200.1:0-5316 GCA_963577795.1 Planctomycetota bacterium
GGATTCAAAATACCATCGGGATCGAAAATCTGTTTGATTTCTCGGAATGTGTCGTAAAGCGGCCCTGCTTGCTGGGGTACGAATTGACTCCGACTCAGTCCGTCTCCATGTTCGCCACTGATGGTGCCCCCACGACGGAGCACCTCGTCGTAAACCTCGCGTGCGATCCGTTCCATGTCTTCCACATCGGACCGCGAGGCGAGGTCGAGGAGGGGACGAATATGAAGTTGACCGTGACCGGCATGCGCAAAAATGGAAGCCGTTACACTATGGCGACGAAGAATTTCAAACAGCCGATTAAAAAAATCGGGGAGCTGATCGGGCGAGATGGCGACGTCTTCGATAAAGGGCAGTGGTCGACTCGTCCCTTTGAGTCGATACAGCGTCGGCACTACTTTTCGGGATAATTCCCAATAGATTTCAATGTCTTCCTCATCGGTCGTCATCCGCGTGCCGATCGGGGGATGTTTGCTCTCTTTCACGCGCGCCAGGACTGCTTCGAGTCGGCGGAGCGCATCTTCAGAAGAATCGCCCTGGACCTCCACCAGCAACACGGTTTCTGTTTCAGGGGGGATCAACAGATCGAACCGCACGTCGTTTTCGCGGGCAAGGCTTAAATGCCTGCGATCGATCAGGTCACAGGCCGAGATCGTCTCCTGCCGCACATCCATCACAGCGCGTGCCGCATCCCCGAGCCGATCAAACAGCAGGAGCACAACACCCCGTGCTTCAGGTACCGGTTCGGTGGCCAGAGTCGCTTCGGTAATCAAACCGAGCGTGCCCTCCGATCCCACAAAAAGCCGCGCCATATCGATCGAATCCTCTGTCAGCAGATCGTGCAGCTGATAGCCTGAACGATCGAGTTGACTCGTACGTTTGGCTTTCTCAATCTTTGCAGCATCCCGCTTGAGCACGGCGGCCACGCGTTCGACCAGTTCGCGCCGTCGCGGCTGCGGATCGGCGCGTCGCGTTAAAGGTTCACGCGACAAATCAACCACACTTCCATCGGCGAGCACCACCCGCAACGAACGCACATAACGACGGGCGGACCCATATTTGAGAAAGTGGCTTCCCGAGGCGTCAATCGCCAGTACACTTCCCATGGTCGTGACCGCACTCATCGCGGGATCAGGACCGAATAATCTGCCCTGTTTGGCCAGTTGACTGTTGAGCGAGGCATGGACAACGCCGGGCTGCACAGTGGCCGTGTGTTTGGTCACCGTGCCGATCCGATTCATATAGCGCGAAAAATCGATAACGATTCCCTGGCCGAGCGATTCGCCGGCCAAGCCGGTGCCTGCACCGCGTGGATGGATCGGTATTTTGTGTTCTGCCGCATACTCCACACAGGCAATCACATCGTCAATCTGCCGTGGCCGAACGACCGCCAACGGACGGATTTCATAGACGCTCGCATCGCTCGCGTAAAGTTGCAGATAGAGATCGTCGCAGAGTACATCGCCTGCCAGCAGGCCGCTCAAATCTTCCTTAATACGTACTTGTTCCTGATCCATCGTTAGTCCCGTGAAGACAGGTTTTCGGAGTCCACGCCCGCACCGGAAGTCGTTTCCTGCCGCGCTGCCTCCTGCCGATAGCGTTCGTGGACTTCAAGGTCGAAGTCCGTGTGTTCCTCTCCTTCATCGCAGCCTCGGTAATGCGCCCCGCAGCGATAGCAAACCACCGCATCGCGTACTAAAAGGTAAAGCAGGACATCGATCGCCGCCGTGGTGAATAAGATTCCAAACGTTAAAAATAACTGATGGCGATACCAGGCGTAACAGCTCGCGAGCGATCCGACCACGACAATCACAACTCCCAATCGCTGTGGAAAATCTTTACGCAAGAAGAGATCGTGACTACGACAGATAACACAGCGGGAGACGCTTTGCTCGACGACCGCCTCTTCCGGAACGCAACAGACCTGGCCGCACGACGCGCAGGTGATCCCGGTGGTCTCTTCATCGAGCGGGCTACGGCCCGTTTTTTCACAACTGGGACAACGGAATGCAACTTCCATCGCACCATTATAAAGCACCAGGGCAGGGGGCACAGGGTCAAATAGAATCGCTTCAGAGCGGGTATTTTGTTGTGACCGAGAGTAATTGCGACATCAGTTCCCCGGTGAAGACGGTCACAGCTGCCACATACAAAATTCCCGTGGCCGATTGGGTATTCGGAATTCTTAGCGTCCGCTCGGCCATCCATGCCATCACAAGCGGCGCTGCAAGTCCGGTCACCCAGCGCAGCACAACGAACCAGGGCGCCGGAAGTGTGCCCTCGGCGCACGTCGCACCCAGGCCGACACCGCAAACGAGCATCCGTAGAAAAAGCGCAAGCACCATCAGTGCCAAAAGCCGCCGCAGCGGCTCCATCTGCATCGTAGGCGTGTTGAGATACCAGTGCCCCAAGAGCATCGCGCCGAGCGTGAACCCCAACAGTAATCCACTGGTAGGCCCATCGCAAAGCCAGAGCACTCTCCCCAGGGGCGAACTCGAAGCATTGCTAGAGAGTGTACCCGACGCATCGCTAAAAAAAATCTGCGGCGTGCCTAAAAGGACCCCGAGCAAAGTGATGAGCGCGAGCAACACCAAAACGACACGGCCGAGACGGGTCGCTTGATACAGATAGCAAACCGACCCGGCATAGCTCAGCACGGCGACCACCGCCGCGACGCCACCGCCGAGGGAACCGAAAACGATAAGAAACGCCAGGACCGAGAGCCCGAGAACCACATACAGATGGTTGCGAAAAAAACCGGCCGTCACTTGCACCGAAGAGGTGACGGTCATCGCCAATGTCAGGCCGAAGGCCAGCCGCATCAAAAACTCAAAGAGAATCGCCACGGCTCACCGCCGACTGGTGTAAATCAGCGACATAATTTCTGATCGACTCGAGGCATTTTTCCGAAACAAGCCCTTCATCGCCGAGGTCACACAGAGGCTCCCCGGTTTCCGCACGCCACGAATGGTCATGCAGGTATGGGTCGCTTCAATCACGACCGCCACTGCTTTGGCACCGAGTTCTTCTTCAAGCAGGTTGGCAATCGTTTCGGTCATTCGCTCCTGTACCTGTGGCCGATGGGCCACAATCTCGACTACGCGGGCCAGCTTACTGAGCCCCACTACCTTGCCACTGGGAAGGTAGCCGATGTGGGCCTTGCCCATGAATGGCAGCAGGTGATGTTCGCAGGTGCTGTTGAAGCTGATGTCTTTGACCAGGACGACTTCGTCGTAATTTTCGCTAAACACCTTCCGCAGGTGAGGGCCGGGATCTTCATGCAATCCCGAAAAGAGTTCGGCATACATGCGGGCAACGCGGGCAGGCGTCTGCAGCAGCCCTTCGCGGTCGGGGTTCTCGCCAACGGCCCAGAGAATTTCGCGCACCGCGCGTTCGATGCGAGCATGGTCCACACCGTCGATCGGCGGTCCGGCCTCCTGATCGTCCTGTTCACTCATGAGACTACCTTCTTGGGACCGCTCTGCTTCTTTACTGATCGACATCCGCCCAGACCCCCGGTCTATTGAATTTATTTCGTAGCGGCAAAGTTCTTACCGCCTGATTCGATCCTAGATTCCGCAGCACGCGTGGTCAAGCCGCGCGACCGACCAGGGGCCATTGAAAGCGGATCGAGTAAAAAATGCCCCACCTAATTGACGCTGAAGTCCGGTGGAAACGCACCGGCCCGAGCCAGCGATTGCGTTGAACGCAGTAGCGGTTCGCATAACCGCTGCTGAAGCATAGCCGCACGGTGCTCCACATCCGTCTCCGCCAGGAGTTGGATTTTAAGTTGGGTATCGAGCGGAAGCGTATGCGCGATCAAATCGGTGAGTACCGCGAGTGAAAGTTCGCGATCAAGCAGACCGTCGAGACAGCTCAAATCTTCAACCTCCGCCGCCAGATGTTCTTTAAAAGCCGAAAGGAGCAAATGGCGCATCTGTTGGCTTTGCTTGGCGCTGGCCGTGGTTTCTTGTTCCTCCAGGGCGAAAACTTCCGCCCGCCGGTACGGCTCCCAGGCCGGAAGTTCGGCCAGTAAGCGGACGCGGGCAACACCGATCACTAAAAGATTCGAACAGCCATCGGGGAGCGACTGATGGGACACGATCTTGGTCAAACAGGCCACCGGTTCCAGTGGGGGAAGGCCTTCGGATTCTGTTTCTCGTGGAGCCAGCACCGGCATCGCAATCAGTTGGTCGTCTTTGAGCGCATCTTCCAGCAGGGCACGATAGCGGGGCTCAAAGATGTAAAGCGGTTGCATCACGTGCGGGAACATGACCATCTCGGGAATCGGAAACAGCCGCACGGAATCCGGATGATTCTGCGGATCAAAAGACCAATCGTTCATAACTCGTCTCCCAAAAATTCATTGAAAGTCCGCCCTGCCGACTGGCCAGCAGTGTGGTACCACTGTCATTCCAGTGCTTCTCCCGCCTGTTCGTTTGTCGCTTTTGCAAGTGCCTCTTCGTCGAGATGGATTTCCGGAATCAACTCGGGATTGATGTCAACGCGTGGAAACGCTTCCTCGGCGCTGAGAACCTCACCAAAACATTCCTCCATCTCCACGAAAAGATGGTCTAGATTGCACCCCAGATGCATTGGCCGGTAGGGGTCGAGATAGGCCCGGGAGCTGTTGTAGAGTTTTTTTGCACCGCGAATGTTTCCATTGCCAAAATGATGCAGCGCCACAGCCACTTGAATCAGGCCCTTGTAAAAGGTGCGACTCGGACCCCGATATTCGGCCCAAAGTTCTTCCCAGACATCGTGCGCTTCAAAAAACTCGCACTTATTGAAGAGTTCAATGCCGGCCCGGTAGTGTGGCAGGGTGTCGATCGAGTCAGCCATGCTTGCCCTTTACGGAATAACGCGCTCCGGGCCGATTATAAACGCCCCCGCAGAGGGCGGCCAGTCAATGCGACCTGCGTTGCGTCAAGCGATTCGGTTCGGAGAGAGAAAGTACCGTAAATACACGCGAAAAATCCTTGACAATCAACCGCTTGCTAAGCCAAAATGGCACCGCAGGTGGCAAGGCAGAAAAGGTCAACTTTTTTTATCTCCCTGGCGGACAGCGGAAGGGCGACGTGGACCTGGCCACAGAATGCCTATTTTGACGAAATGCGTTTGCACTGCGAGGACTCCCAGTCGCTGTGGTCGTAAGCTCAAAAAAAAGAACCGTCGAAGAAAAACGCTATGCCGGCCGGGTGGTGCGGGCCTTGAAAGCGGATTATCCCGATGCCCACTGTTCGCTGCGTTTTGAAACGCCGCTGCAACTGCTTGTGGCGACTATTCTTTCGGCACAGTGCACCGACGAGCGGGTCAATC
>CAUZBD010000201.1:0-5291 GCA_963577795.1 Planctomycetota bacterium
ACCGCCGCCGCATTGCAATCGATCGTTTGTTGTGAAAAATTAAACGATAAACTTTCCTCCAGAAGTGGGTTTAGCTGGCGAATGCTTTTAGCCTTTTCTTTATTTTTAACAACATCAGAAATAATTGCTTTCTGGAGCGATGGTGTTAACATCGCAAAATCAATAATACCACTTGATAAAATATGGTTCAGCGCATTGTGTGCCTTCGTCTTTTGCTGCTCTGATGCTCCAAACTTTTCGATTGCCTTACAATACGCAATGAAAATATTTTCGTAAATTCGATCTTTACCTAGAAAATCGATCGGGATGTGGAGCGCTTGGTAGAGCAGCGACAAATCTACCCCATTGTTTTCGAAGTCACTGGTAATTTCCGGAAGCTTCCTACCTAAAAGTGGGCGGCGGACCAGCTGCGTCTCCAAGAAAACCATGCCAAATCCCTCCGCCACACTCGTTGTGATTAGAGCATCGGCAGCTGCAAGATTCTCTTTAAAAGAAAAGGAATTCCCCAATTCAAAATAGCACGGTAGTCGCAAATATTCTGCAAATGATTTCCATCGCCCGTAAGAAATCTTTTCTACGTCATTTTGTGGTGCGAGTGTGGCACCAAAAGAAGCCTGCTGATTGAATAGTGCACTCCACAACAGCAGTTCTCCAAGATTCTTTCTTCGGATACCGCGGACTGGATAAATCACTAGTGGTTGGTCTATAGAGATTCCTTTTTTAAGACGCATGTTGCTACGGATTTCATTTCGGGCCGGCAAGGGACCTGGATCAACGATTGGATTGGGTAAAGGATGTAGCCTTTCGGTTGGCAGGCCACTCTTGGTCAGTATTTGTTGATCACGACCGTTGAGCACGGCATAATGGATATGGTTTGCCTGAGGGTAAAGCATTTCATCTAGACTATGGGGCTGACTACCCAACGCACTTTTTAGCCTTTGATACTGCTCGTCTCGAAAATCTTCGGCAAAATCGTGGATCTGCAGCAGTAATGGATATCCACGGTTGGCCACTTCTTGAAGAGCTCCAGGTAAAGATACATTTTTTCCTAGTGAATGATTATGAACATGTAGCACCGAGTCGGCTGGCGAAAATTTACACTCCTGCAATGCACTGAGAATATTCGCTGCCAGCCCTGCTGAATCCAGTGGCGACTCGGGCCAGGCATCATAACCAAGTCCTGCAATAGCATGTGTGGAAACGGTCATATTGGGTGTACTCGCCCATTTTACATCTTGAACGTCTTCGATTAATCCTCCATGAAAGATTGCCACTCGGTGGTCGCTATCAGTATCACAAAATACTTTGAGCGACTGTAAATGATTTGCGATGACCTGGAATACGCCACCTGGCTGAAGATGATAGTGAACAATAGCTATATGCATTTTTTCGACAATTCGTCTTTATTCGTCATTCATATACAGAGCTTAATGATGGGTGAGGTTTTTCATGACAGCACACCTAACCCCATAGCATAGAATAGTTTTTTATGAATGTGCATGCTCACATTTATTTACGATTCTTGTTCGCATCTTGACTCAAATGAATAGATGACACATATTTTGTAAAGCATCAACATTATTGCAGCGGGTTTGCAATGAGCGTCTGTTTAATATAAATAGATTTCGTTTTAAGTTTCTGGGATCACAATTAACCGCTTGCTTCTGATCGGAGTTCGTCGTGTCAGAAAACGTCGCTACACCGTTACCCGTCGCACCAACTTCGAAGCCCTTGTTTCGTTCACAAGTTTTGATCGAAATTATCACTAACCTCCTCGCTTCTGATGCGCCACTCAAAACAATTAATTTGCCTCTGGAAGAATTGCTTCGTCAGTTTGAAAATCACTTGCTTTATGATCTAGGGCACACCTTCTATGAGGAGGCGGTTTTTGAGAACCCCTGGCTAACGCGTGCTACGGAGGCGTTGCGGCAGCAACAGGCCGAAGTGGAAACCTCGCTCTATCGACTTCGAAGGTCCTCTCAGTTGGGTAACCAAACTAAACCATCAACAACAGACTTTCGCAAACAGTTCGAATATTTTATTGATATTTCCTCTGAGCATGAAGCGAGTATTCAGACATTTATGCAATGCATGCATACTCCATATTGAATCGTCATAAATCGTAATTCTCGATTTCCTACTTTGAAACGTTATGCGTTTTTTCTTTGTGGGGGCGAACGGCTAGTTCTTTTCGGGCCCTAGTGCGTCTGTTTTGATCATGCGATAATGCTCCGCTCCGATTCTTCTGACTGCGTTGATTCTACCAAATGAAAAATCAGAACGATCCCCCAAAGACTCGCTGAGAGACCCTGTTCGCTAAGATCTCTATTGAGCTTGTAGCTTGAGTGATCTCAGTAAAGAGCACGTCGCTTGGAAATATACCTCGCCCTAAACTGATGATACGCGACAATAATAAGAGATCCTACTTTCGCCATATTCTCTTTAAGATGAGAAGATGGGAACAATTGCTGGTGCATCAGATTGGTGAAACTAAACTGATGCACAAAATAAATCCTGATCAGTATCGCAAGAAAGTCATCAGCATTTATGGTGGTCATCGTGGTGCGTTGCTTGTTAGGTCCAGTGGCATTTCTGGCCACTTTCGATACGGTGATCGCTTGTTTCGAAGGCGACAATTTGATCTAAGAGGTGTTGAGAATATTCTCGACATCGGGAGCGGGGCGGGGCAGGTTTTATCGCACCTCATTAGATATTCTAATGCGGCGACGAATATTACTGGCGTTGATATTTCTCTTATGATGCTCAGTCGTGCACAAAAACGATTAAAAAATGACCGACCCCGGTTTGTGCTTGGCGATCTGGCTCAACTCCCCTTTGCCAATCAGGCGTTTGACTGCGTCACTTGCTGCTACGTCCTAGAACACGTTCCAGATGCTCGCCGAGGGCTAGAAGAAATTGTCCGAGTTTTAAAGCCTGGTGGTCGAGTGCTGCTTTTCGTGACTGAAGATAATTTCAGTGGCGCATGGACAAGTCGTTTCTGGAAATGTAGTACGCATAATCGTGAGAAACTCCTCAGTTTATGCGAAACGTTGGGACTCGATTTAAAAAATGAGTTTCGGTTCACTCGCCTCTATCGATTGCTGCGGGCCGGGGGGATTTGTGTAGAACTGGTCAAGCAGCCTATGGGTTTCTCGTCCCCAGAGAGTGAACGAGAAAATGTAAACGTTGGCTTTGTGGAAAATCAGCTACCAAGTTTACTGCAAACCGCAGAGATTCAGGCCCTTCAAAGCGAACCTGTTGAAGGGGAAACATCTGTCTCTACCAGGACGCGCTCAATTGTTTCTAGCAATTGATCTAAACGGAATGGCTTATAAAGTACTTCTTTTAAGCCCGCTTGCCTTGCCTTGACGATCGAGTGACCTGGGTCGTAACCAAACCCAGTCATCAAAACTAGCGGTAACGATTCTACGCGTGCCGCCAGTTTTTGCATAAGCTCGTAGCCGTTCATATCTGGTAAACGGATATCGGCAAGCACCAGATCGTAGCCACCGAGCGCAGTAATGTTTCGGACCATTGATAATGTCTCTGCACCATCGTGAGAAGTTTCGACGGCACATTGATAGCGTTCTAAAAGTGCATGTGCTGCGACACGAACATTTTCATCCGAATCAGCAACCAGAATTCGTCGACCAATCAATAGGGGCCGGGGTTCTGTCTGCAATGCCTGTGGAACCGCCTCACTAGGCGCCATCGCTTGGCCAACCTTCTGAATCACCTGCTTGATATCGCGGGCATTGTGTAAAATACTTTCTAATCGCGAAATGACTTCTGGCTCATGTCCAATGTAACGTTCCATCACATTGACTGTTTCATTGAGAATGTCGTCGATTGGTAGTGCCACAGCAGTATGAATCGCCTCTACGCTTTCAGCGGCGGTGGTTGCTTTCTCTGCAACAAGCAACTCAAGTGTTCCTAAGGCCGCTGCAACGTCGGTGCCAAATCGCTCTAAGAACTGCAAATCGCTTTCATCAAATGCACAAGATTTTGGACTTTCAACATTGAATGTTCCTAGCATTTCTTCATGGGAAATAAGAGGGACCGTAATGGAACTCTTCGCATCCCGTGCTCCTAAGAGATAAAGTGGGTCCTCGGAGGTATCTTCACAGAGATAGCTTTTCCCTGTCGCCGCAACAAACCCAGTAACTCCATTGCCCTGAGGCTGTGCGTGCAGTTCTCGTAGCGCTGCCTCTTGCTCAATCCCAACAGCAAGTAGCGGTTCTAACCTGCCGGTCTTTCGATCGAGGAGACGAATTTCCATAACATCATAGTGCAATAGCTCGCCCGTAAAATGGACAATATTTGACTTCAAAAGTTCAATCCGCTCATCCACTGACATGTGCTTCAGTTCTTCCGGCTTGAGATCCGCCAACTCCATGCCCGCTTTTTGGATTGCCTCCATTTTTTGCTGCTGTTGCATTTTGGTCGTTACATCACGGACTGTTACAATCAACTGCTCTGGTTGATCCTGTTCCACCATGGTGGGCACAGCATGAATGTGGAAATATCGATTGTCTGCGGTTCTCAATGTAGAGTTACTCGATGCACGTGAAGATAATGCTGTATGCAACGGACAAAAATCGGGGCCTAGTATCTCCGGACTAGAGAGAACACTGTAAAAATTACTGCCCACTAAATCTTCCCGGTCACACCATTGTTGCATGCAGGCGTTATGCCAGATGATTTTGTTTTTGCAATCGAGTAAAACAACGCCGTCAGGCATGCCCGCCAAAACAAGTGCGTTGTTTTTTACATCTCGAATTTGGTCGAGGCTTATTCTTGAACTCTCCAATACATAAATGGCATCGAAGGAATCCTTCCGCAGGTAGCTGATAGCTCGCCAGAGAGTCGCCGCAACCGCGACTTCAAATTGATCGCCGAGAAAATGGCGAACCGAATCGCCTTGAGCCTCGAAATCGCCGACAAATAAAAGCTTTGGTTTCTTTGGCAACTTCTTTAATCCCTTCACTCGGTCGTGTTGCTAAGCACCGACAGCCCTACCCATTGGCATCGGCTTTTGTGCCCAAACCCTTTTGCGGAAGTCGTTCCCAAGCCAGATTTTAGCTCGATACAATGAATTTTCTTTATCCGATTCAACCGGTTTTCGTGCGTCCATGCCGTTATCAACCTTCTCAAATGGATTGTCAGCTAAATACTTAACATACCGTGACCATCAATATGAACCCTATAATCGCTACAGAATCTTAACCAGAAGGCTTGCCCACAACGTTGTGAAGTCAGGGGACGAATGGCACTGACATTTCTTAAATCCC
>CAUZBD010000202.1:0-5282 GCA_963577795.1 Planctomycetota bacterium
TTCACAAATTACGCGCCTTTTATAACCACCCTGGATTTATCTCGCCGATGATCGAGCGGGTCCGTGCTGCGATCAACGAGGTTCCGGAGTCGGAGCGTGAGCGCTTCAAGGTATTTTATACCGCACACAGTATCCCTGCTTCGATGGCCGCTGAGTGTGATTATGTCGTTCAATTAGAGGAAGCCTGCCGACTGGTCAGTGAGGGGGTGGGCTTGGCAGATTACGATTTGGTCTACCAAAGCCGCAGCGGTCCTCCGACACAGCCCTGGCTGGAACCGGACATTTGCGATGCGATTACTGCTGCACATGGGTCAGAAAAAATGAAACATGCGGTGATCGTGCCTATCGGTTTTGTTTCTGATCATATGGAGGTTCTGTTTGACCTCGATACAGAGGCCCGCAAGTTGTGTGAGGAATTAGACATTCAGTGCATACGGTCTGGCACGGTGGGCACCCACCCCGAATTTGTCTCGATGATACGTAAGCTGATCTTGGAACGCACTGCTGGTTCTGAGCGGGAGGTCTTGGGTTCCTTGGGACCCCGAGCCGATTTTTGTCCAGAAAACTGTTGCCCTCCTCCACCAGTGCGTCGCCGGTAAAAATTCGCTAAGAATTGATCTGGTTTGTTTTTGCCGCGCCCGCTTAAACTACCGGTAGCCGATTCAGTGTATTTCTCGCACGGAGGCCGATGATGGACCAAAAGGTCTGGGATCAAGCTGCACCGCAATATGACGAGGAAATTTTCGACACCTTCGCCAACGATCGTCGCAAAGTTCTCCGCAAAGCCCTCGAGGGCGTTGTTCGGTCGCATCATACAGTGTGTGATTTTGGTTGCGGAGTCGGTCGCACAATCCCTTTTCTTGCGCAGCGCGCCAAACAGGTCGTCGCCGCCGACTTTTCGGCTGCCTCCCTTAAAATTGCCGAGCAAAATTTTGGAGACCGGGAGAATGTGCAGTTGCTCCAGCAAGATCTCGCACTCACCCAACCCCCCTTCTGCTGTGCGGATGTTGGCCTCCTGATGCAAGTGTTAATTATGCCAGATGCACACCTTCGCGAAGGAATTTTAACGACGGTCCACAAAAATATTCGTCAAGGTGCGCATTTGGTCGCGGTTGTACCCGCGCTTGAAGTTGCCCTGTTGACGTATCAAAGGATCGGCCAGTGGTACCGCCGAGATGGAAGCAGTTCTACGGAAGCAGTTGAGCAGATGCGGTATTCTGCCCAGCAGGAGATAGTGTCCTTAGTCGAGGGGATTGTGAAAATTTCGGATACGCCGACAAAACATTTTCTGCGAGAAGAGGTCTTGATGACTTTTCGCGATGCAGATTTTGAAGTTATGAAGCTGGAAAAAATCGAATATTCCTGGGAGGCTGACTTCGAGGAACCTCCCACTTGGATGCAGGATCCCTATCCGTGGGATTGGTTGGTGGTTGCCCGAAAATCATAATTGGTGGAGTGCAATGGATTTGAACATGGGATTGCCTTCAAAATGCACAGCGACGTCATGCAACTGGTATCGGTGAATGTGGGTCCGCCAAAATGGGTCCAGTTCGACGGCAGAAAATTCTTAACGGGTATTTGCAAGGCCCCCGTTTCCGGAACAGTTTCAGTGAATCTTACGCAGGTGCAGGGTGACGGGCAGGCAGATCTCGAAGCGCATGGCGGACTAGATAAGGCAGTCTATCTTTACGCAGTAGAACATTACGACTTTTGGCGTAAAGAGCTTGACGAAGAAATTGAAGCACTGGGTAGCTTTGGTGAAAACTTCACCGCACGGGGAATGCTGGAAAATAAAATTTATATTGGCGATACATTTAAGATAGGAACAGCAATTGTTCAAGTGACTCAGCCGAGAACACCCTGTTACAAACTGGCCGCACGTTTTATGCGCAAAGATCTTCCCGCTCGATTTCTTCAGAGTTTGAAGTCTGGTTTTTATCTGCGCGTCCTTCAGGCAGGTCAAGTGACTGCTGAAGATCGCTTTATCCTCTGTGACCAAGATCCTAATCCGGTAACGGTTTGCGAAGTGTCTCGGATCTACCATTTTCAGCGCGATGATCAAATCGCGGTGGAAAACATCTTGAAAAATCGCGCGCTCTCAGCAGAATGGCGAGCGGTTTTGCAGAAACAACTCAATCTTTAGCGTCAAACTGCGGATGGCGTAGTTTGCTTGCCAGACTTGCACCTCGGTCGTCGGAATTAGAGTTGGAAGTTTTTGATCCACTCGTCGAGATCTTCGACGGATTCTTTTTTGGGCAGATCGTTTTTTGATTTTGAATTCGATTTCTGTTTCTTTTTACCCTTCTTCCAATCGTACTTACGCCACTTTTTGTCTTTCATTGTTTGAGCAAGTTCCTCGAATTCGGCAGTCTTTCCCTGCCATTCCACTAGCAGGTGGTTCCCTTCGCGTGTAATCTGCACGGCATCGAGCATTTTCTTGCCGAGTTCATTTCCCCCAACCCGCAGGCCCATCATGGCCCGCATTCCCGTCACTGCGCCCTTCATTTTGGAAGCGCGTTCCTCGTCGTTGGCCTCGAGATCGTATTTGAGCTGCATTGTATTATCGTCGACACTGAAAAACATTGTGGCAGAGCGACAACGTTGCAGAACCGGGCACCGGGTTTGTGATTGATATTGATCCGGTACATCGATGGCCCGGCAGGCAAGCAATGCTTTTTGGTTGAAGGAGTCGAGTAGCGGGGACGTTTCCTCCAGTGCGGCGGATTCGCCGTCGAGAACATCGATTGTCGACCGTATTTTTTGTGGGTCGTTTGCAACCAACATCAGCGAATCGGTTGCCAGACAACCTGAGACGGAGTGTTCGTCTCGGCAAGGAGACGAATCGGTCCACGTGCTGATAAAGCGATTACGATACGTTTCGGTCTCCGCTTCGGGATGCATCTTTTTAAAACACGCGGCGATTTTCTCGACATCAATGTTACGTACGTGCAGCGCAAGGATACCGTTATGCCGTGCGTATTCGCTGTCATACATCGAAACACCTTCCAAGTCCTCTGCCGGGTTCCAACCATAATGTTCAATCATCTCCCCGAGCTTATCCTGATACCACTCTTTGCTTTCCATTTGCTCCTGCCACTTTTGCATCAATTTCCAATTGCGGGATTTTTCCACGTCGAAGTGGAGAAGCCACTTGGTGTTGCCCGGGATCTCTGCTGGGTTGAGTGGCGCAGCGTTTGCGAATGAAACAGAAAGAATCAAGTTCAGCAGGACAAAAAAACGTAGAACGCAGGCTGACAAGAATGACATCAAAGTACTTTCGGGAAAGGTATTGTGGAAACGATTACAAAGACACCACTACTATAACAAATTATAAATAAAACTGCATTTTATTGACTGAGCTATCTGCATACGCACCGGGCATTGGGAGATCTGCTGCAGGAGGCTATCCTGATGGAGTGCGGAGCCTTTTTAGACGGGAGTCACATTATGTCGCAAATTCGCCTTGTTCTGGGTTGCTGTTTGTTTTTATTTGCGGCCCTCAGCATCGCTGCAGATAAACCGGATCGCCCCAATATTGTGCTGATCATGTCAGACGATATGGGATATTCGGATATTGGCTGCTACGGAGGTGAAATCCGCACACCCAATCTCGATCGGCTGGCTGCCGACGGCCTGCGTTTCACACAGTTTTACAACACTGCGCGTTGCTGTCCCACAAGAGCCTGTTTGCTCACCGGTCTTTACCCGCATCAAACGGGTGTGGGCTACATGATGCAGGATCGAGGTACGGACGGCTATCGAGGAGATCTGAATCGCAATTGTGTGACGATTGCTGAAGCACTGGGGAAGTCAGGTTACAAAACCTCTATGAGTGGCAAATGGCACGTGACGAAACAAACGCAACCCAAAACGGAAGCCGACAAATACAACTGGCCGCGACAGAGAGGATTCGACCGTTTTTATGGAACGATTCACGGGGCCTGTTCTTTTTGGGACCCATCCACTCTTTGTCGTGGGAACGAGATGATTTCCCCTTTTGCAGATGAAGAATATCAACCTTCCGATCCCTATTACTACACGGACGCCATTTCGAATCAGGCCGCCCGATTCATCCGGGAAAATCCATCAGGAGAACCCTTCTTTCTTTATGTGGCCTATACTGCAGCGCATTGGCCACTGCACGCCCGTAAGCGTGATATTGCCCGCTACAATGGGAAGTATGACGCGGGATACGACCCGATACGTAAAGCAAGACTCAAGAAAATGAAGGAGTTGGGCATCGTTTCAAACGAGGCAGATCTCTCGGCAGCAGCTGGGGATTGGGATTCGATCAAGCATAAAGACTGGGAGGCGGCCAATATGGAGGTCTATGCGGCGATGGTCGACGCGATGGATCAGGGGATTGGCGAGATTGTCGACGCGCTCAAAGAGACGGGGCAATTCGAAAATACGCTACTCTGTTACTTCCAAGATAATGGTGGTTGTGCCGAGGGTGCGGGCCGTAGCCTCAAGGCAAACCCCCGCAGCGAGAAGCCGACCCTGCAGCCGCTTGCAGACGAGGCGCTGCATTATTTCGACTCTGCGCCGAGGCAGACGCGCGATGGGTGGCGGGTTCGCGGTGGCCGCGTGCTGCCCGGTCCTGCAGATACCTATATCGGTTATGGGGAAAACTGGGCCAACGTTTCCAACACACCTTTTCGCGAATATAAGCATTGGACGCACGAGGGCGGCATTTCAACGCCCTTGATCGTGCATTGGCCGAAAGGTATCCAAGATAAAAATAAAATTCGAACTCAGGTGAGTCATTTGATCGATCTCATGCCCACGTGCCTTGAACTCGCGGAAGCCGAATATCCAAATACGTATCGCGGAGAATCCATCAAGCCATTGGAAGGAGTGAGTCTGGTTCCTGCATTTGCCGACCGACCTCTTGAGCGAGGTGCCATTTATTGGGAACACGAAGGAAATCGAGCAGTTCGAGAAGGGAAATGGAAACTGGTTGCCAAGCGACCTCCGGGCGGACAGCCAGCTGATTGGGAATTGTACGACATCGACGCCGACCGCAGTGAACTGAATAACGTGGCAGATGCCCATCCGGAGCGAGTGCAGCGGATGGCTGCCCAGTGGCAGTCGTATGCCGAACGGACCGGCGTCTTCCCTCGATCGGGCTAAAGACGGTGTCACAGAAACCTACCGTCGCGTTACCGTTCCGCCTGGCAAACGGACGATCAGCTGGCGTACTTCCAAAACGCTGAGCGTTGAGAGGACCCGGTGGGTTGGCAATTCCGTTTGCTGCACGACTTGGTCGACGAGTGTGGGAT
>CAUZBD010000203.1:0-5226 GCA_963577795.1 Planctomycetota bacterium
CCTCGCCTATCCTGAATGTCTTGGTATTGCTCGCTGTTGAGTTCCAATCGTACGATGCTGCCACCGTGCGTTGAAAGCGTGACCAGCGCGCGAGCATCGCTCTCGGGATCAAGAGAACCCAAACCGAGATAGCGAAGCGGGTAATCGCCTTTCGCTTTTTGATTTTGTGAAGAATCTGTAAGCGAGAGGGCTTCTTCCTCATTCCCCTCGTCGACAGATTTTACTGGGGGCTGCAACGACTCCTTTGATCGCTCTGAAAGCTCCGGTTTTTTCTCTTGCGGTTTCTGCGGCAAAACACCTGATGCCGCAGCGTCCTCTCCCTTTTTCTGCGCCTGAACGGGAACCTTTGGCGGCGGAAAAAACCGATCGAAGATCGCCTGCGATCCAAAAAGGATAAGCATCGAGAGCGCGAGGAAAACAAAAAATCGTTTATCCACAAGCAAGACCTCTCTTAGAAAATCGGTAGGGCATGAGATAACCGGAAAGAAGCAAAGGCAGTTTTTTGAATCTGGAGAACTTCTACATACATCTCATTTTCCAAATATTCTGAAATACTCAAAGAGTCTTATCGATCCTCTGGTCATTTCTATTCACCGACCTGCGCGAAGTCGGTCGCCAAGAAAATTATCAAGTTCTGGGATGTCGTAGATCTTTTTAATTGTCTTCTCAAAATCGTATTCGATGCGACGATACTGCAAGCCTTCCTCCGTGAGTATTACATAACATGATCGGGGATCACCATCGCGCGGCTGACCAACTGAACCTACATTCACCATGATTTTTTCTTCGCCAATGGTATATTCGTTACCTAAATCTTCGGGAGAAGAAAAACGTAAGCCTTCTGTAAAAACACCCGGCACATGGGTATGTCCTTGGAAACAGTTGCGTTCAAAAAGGCTAAACAATTTTTCCATTTTTCGTTGGTTGTAGATGTCTTCTGGGAAAACGTATTCATTGAGTGGATTCCGTGGCGAACCGTGAACGAACAGGTAACTGTCCTCTTTACGGTTTCTGGGCAACTCGCCAAGAAAATCCCACCGGCGGGCATTTTCTTTAGTATTCTGCTGCGGGTCTTCCAATTGCCCCCGCGTCCAAAAAATAGCTCGCTCGGCACCCGAATTAAATCCTTCGGGGTCAAACAGAGCACCCTGATCGTGATTCCCCAGCAAGCAGGCATCACAATCGATAATCAAATCGATGCACTCGCGGGGATTCGGCCCGTAGCCAATGATATCTCCTAAGCAATAGATTTCGTTAATCTTTTGCTGACGGATATCCTGAAGGACCGCCTCGAGGCCTTCGAGGTTACTGTGGATGTCGCTGATCAATGCACGCTTCACGGCAATCAGAACCTCAATTTCATCTGTCCAGTGATCGGGTAGGCGTAAAACCTCGGGACAATCGCATCCGTTGGTCCATCCCCGTTTGAGCAGACAACTTGGCAGGCAACTTAAAGGGGCAAATGCATGTAACCGTTTTTCAGGAAACATTTTAGGAGCAGTTTGACATCGTATGCTGCAAATCTTTCATGGTCAAGCGGTCGCTTTGAAGTCTGCCAAGGTAAAGCTGGCCACCGGGAGGCTCGAAATAACCCTTCGCTTCTTGCTATAAGAGAGTGGCTCGCATCGGTAATTATTGAGACAACTGCAAAATCACGTCGGGCTCACAACGGTACGCTCACGAAAAAACTGTCTGTATTTATTGAATGAAAACACTCGCTCTTGAAACAAGCGGTCGCGCCGGTTCAGTCGCCGCTTGGGACTCTGAAACTTGCCTTGCTGAGATAAATCTGCCGCCGGATGTGCGAACTGCTGAATCGCTGATTGTTGGCATTGAGGATGTTCTCTCGAAATGCAATTGGGCCACGGCGGATCTGGAATTAATTGCCGTTACGCAGGGCCCCGGATCCTTCACCGGACTCCGACTCGGTTGTGTGACTGCGAAAGTACTGGCATTTGCGGTGGGTGCAAAGTTAGTCGGAGTAAATACGCTCCGAGTTCTCGCGGAGAATAGCCACGCCGGGCCACCTCTATGGTGCGTGATGGACGCTGGAAGAGATCAGTCTTTCGTTGCGCGTTTCTCCATCACAGGACAAGGGCACCAGGAAACCATCGAACCTCAAATAATGGGAATTGAGCAATGGCTAGAAATTCTTTCCCCCGGAGATCGGGTTACCGGACCGCTGCTTAAAACCGTGGCCGAAAGATTACCTACCAGTGTGGAAATTTTATCAACAGAATATTGGATGCCCCGTGCACAGTGTGTCGCACAAGTGGGAATAGAAAACTTCCAACAGGGACAATTGGCGAGTCTCTGGGAATTTTCCCCGCACTATTATCGCCTGAGTGCCGCAGAAGAAAAACAACCGTTCGCCGATGGCCATCCCTAAAAAGAGGGCGCGAAGGAACTCCACCAAGCGAACGCTTCCCACAACGCACGACACTTTCACCGTCAGACATCCCCAGGATGGATTACCGTGAAGTATCCTCTTCTTGATGTATTGCTTTACGTCCGGCAGAGTCTCTCGCGAAGAACGGAAGACCACCCAGCGCAACGAAGATCGTGATCACTCTGTAAGTCAACGCGACCAACAGGCCGCGGGCGGGGGGAAATGAAAAGATCTGGTAGAGATAGGCGAGCATGGCCTCCAACGCACCCAAACCTCCCATCGGCAACGGCACCGCTGCAGCGACCAGCGATAAAGGGACGATAATAAGAAATTGAGATAAGTTTGGTCCCGATCCGGGCAAACCGGTTGCAATCAGCCAAAACGCAATTGCCGTTGCCACCTGGCTACAGAGTGTAAGCAATAAAGCGATGCCAAGCGTCTTTTTATAGTGGAAGTATGTGGTCAGTGCGGTATGGACGCGGTTGAGATAAACTCCCAACTTAGGGACCGCACCTATTTTTAGTCCAAGTCTTCCTTGCCATAGTTGTCGCGAAAAACAGAGACCGAGTGTTGCTAAAACGGAAGCCGATAATGTGGCCACGAACAGCCAGCGGAGGGGTTCTTCCTTTTCCGGAAATTTCAGAAAAAAACCGCCCCACAACAAAATGCCAAGTGACGCAAGTAGAAGAAGCGCGTAAAAGCCTACAAACCGGTCCACGATGACACTCATGACTGCCTCGGTACGACGACCCGCATGCGCCCGCGCTAGAAGTGCCGCCTTGAAAATATCTCCCCCAACAACGCCCAGCAAGAAGAAGTTGAAGAAATAGCCGATAAAGCCAAGGCGGATGGCGCTCCAGAGGGAAAACGTGAGGCCCAAAACCCGCACAAGCAAATACCAGCGAAAGAATGTGACCAAACTTGAGCACAATAAAAGCAAGCCTGCGAGTGTTAAACGGGGCCAATCTTTCGCTTCATTCTGAAGTTGATCATAGACCTGCGGATCACTCTGAAAGGTCTTCCAAAGCAGATAGGCAAGAATACCAAATGCCAAAGCAATCTTGACACTATGAAGTAGCCAACGTTTCATAAACTAACCGTCTAGCGCTTCATTGGCTCTAGATTTAACGACCTGTTCTCCGTTGACAGTTTCGCTCAGCGTTGATAGAGTTTTTGGCGTGCCTTGGCAATGCCGAGGGCCACAATCGCAGGGGTTTTGCCCTTTGATGGGCGGCCTTTTCGGGGGATTAGCTCAGTTGGGAGAGCGTCTGGCTGGCAGCCAGAAGGTCGCAGGTTCGAGCCCTGTATCCTCCACTACCTAAAACCAGGCCAGTCATGTATTTGGCTCGCAAGGGTCTTTTTTGGTAGAAGCTGTTATCTGATTGGTTATCTGATTGGATCGTTTTAGCTGGTTCGATTGCAGTCGAACAGTGGCCCGTTGCAAGTTACACCGCATGAAGAAGGAGGCCGTATCATGGCGCGCTCTGCCAGTCTCAGAACTACCACTGTTAAAGGTGTCGTCTACTGGTCAACCCAGACAGGTGGAGGACGCACCTACTTTGGTCGCAAGTCGGAGGTCAGCCGCAAAGAGGCTGAGGCCATCTTTGCCGATCATTTGAAAACCATCAGAACAGAAACCAACCGACAGCGAGACCAGCGAGTGAGTAAAGCCGTCACCGTTTGGGAGGTGTGCGACCGCCGCACGCTCTGGGTGCAGGCCAACCTTAGTAAGAAAAGCTACGCTCAGTATAAGTGGGCGCTGACGGCCTTCTGCAATTACACGATCAAGGGCACGCTGTATGGCAAAGGTCAGACCGTCGGAGACCTGCCCTGCGACCGAGTGACGTTGCAGCACGCCCAGGAGTTTGTCAGCAGCTACGATGATCCAGGCAGTAAGCGTCATCTGGTCATCTGCATCAAGGCTTGCTTCACCTGGGCTGCTCAGACCACTGACGCTGACGGCGGTGGCCTGATGCCCAAAACCTGCCAGCCGTTTCGGTATCTCAAACGGCCTCATGTGCCGATCAAAGACTTGACCGAGGCGGACCTCATCACCGACGTAGAGCATCATCTTCTCGTCACCTACAGTGCCGACCGTCACCATGAGTGGCATGGCACTGACAACACGGTGCAGGACATCATCAAGCTGATGCACCACTGTGGCCCTCGGACATCTGAGCCACTAGAGGCCAACGTCAGAGACTTCAACCGACGCACCCGACAGCTTACGCTGGGCAATCACAAGCGCAGCCAGACGCAGCAAAACACAGCGCTGCGTCAACTTACGCTCAACGATGAGGCGTTTGCGATTGTCGCCAAGCATTGTGCGGACAAGGGTCCTAACGACCCAATCTTTACCACGTCAACGGGCAGTCGCTGGTCAGTGAACCGCATCAACCTAAGGTTTCGCCAGATCAAAGCGTTGGTTGCCAAGCCTCATGCCAAAGACAAACGGGTTGGCACGGTGCGGGCCTCGATCACGCCATACAGCTATCGCGATCTCTACATCAGCGAACTGCTGATGGTAGGTGTGCCCGTGTTTCAAGTTGCCAAGATGGCTGGCACCAGCATCAAGATGATCGAGAAACATTACGGCCACTTTTTCAACAGTGACCTTACCGAGGCGCAGGGCAAGCTAGATGCTGTCCGCAAGAGTCGCAGTCGCAAGGCCAAAGGTTTGCGAGTCGTTGCCTGATACCGAGTAGAGCCAATGAGACAATCCGTCAACATTGGTGGCGGATTGTCTCACTTCCGGCGCAGGGCCTGTGGCTTATAGCGTTTGATCTGGCGTCGGCGCTGCGGCTTTGTGGGCTGTGGTTTCTCTTGCACACCATGAT
>CAUZBD010000204.1:0-5220 GCA_963577795.1 Planctomycetota bacterium
TTACAAGTTCATCGAGACTACTCTGTCGATAGCTGAAATCGAGGTCTTCCCGGTCGCGCTCAATGATTTCACCGCTCCGCGTCATGACGACCGCTCGCGATGTCCACTGACCAATGTCACCTCCGTGGCCTGCAGCATTCGTGTGAAGGGCTCCCCCCACAGAACCCGGTATCCCCACAAGCAATTCCAGACCCGAAAGTCCTGCTCCGACCGCAGCGGAGATAACGTGTGTCAGCGAAGCGCCACCAGCGGCAGAAATACGGGTGCCCTCAATCTCAATCCGCTTGAATGCCTCAGCCTCAAGTGAGACAACCACGCCAGAAACTCCCGTATCGGCGATGAGGATATTCGAACCACCCCCGAGCAGACGGATCGGTAATTCCTCTTCTCGGCTACGTGTAACAAGCGTAGTCAAAGCATCGAGCGATCCAGGACTTGCAAAATATTCTGCGGAGCCTCCCAGTTTGAACCAGGTCCGTTCGGCCAGCGGAACATCCTGCTGAACAAACTCTTCCAATCCTGAAATAAATGCCATGCTCATCCTTCCAATTTCGCTGATAATCCTTACAGCCGATTCGCAAAGTCATTTCTGCCGGTCACGAAATGATATCTCCTCCAAACGCTTCATGGTACGGTTGGCCCCGCTGGGCAACAAGCCATGATTTGCCAGCATAGGATAGCTGTTTTTTACGGGCGGCTCATGGCCCTCTAGGCATCAGCCCAAATGATCTCTGCGCGTGGGCCCACAGTGGTGGAACTGTACTGCAAGAGTGAGTAATCGCTCAGTACGCCGTGAATATCTTCAAGCGTTACTGCATTGAAAGCTTCCATTTCGTCACAAATCGAGCGGTAGCGACCATCCCGAATCCAACCAAGTCCGACGCTGAGCATCCTATTTTGGGGGCGCTCGCCGGAAAGCACGAGCCGGGAATTCAGTTTCGTTTTTGCCCGCGCGAGTTCTGCCCCGTCAAATCCATTTGCGTGCGCCTTTTCATAAACTAAACGAATCGCTCGCAAATTCTTTTCGACGGAATCCGGATCACAACACATCCAGGTCATAATCAGGCCAGCATCGTCATACTCGTAATAATGCGTGCTGATCTGTTCGGCGAGTCCGGGATGCAAAAGTTCCCAGTAAAGACGGCTACCGCTGCTATCGCCAAGCAAACTCACCAGCAAGTGCGCCGCGTAGCGACGCCGATCCTGACTGTTCGGGCCATTCGAAAGCTGAATCACATACTGCTGCGAAGAGGCCGATCGCTGAATGACGCGTCGATGACACTCCGATTGCACTGAACGACTCGCGCGCGTTACCGCCTCGGTGCGCCATGCCCCGCAAAAACGGTCTGCCGACTCAACGAGCGCAGTAAAATCAATCTGTCCGGCAGCGGCCAACACAATATTCTGCGGACTGTAATGGGATTGAAAATATTCTCGCATCGCCTCGACCCGCATACCCGTTACACTTTCTTCGGTGCCTAGCACACGATTGGCTAACGGGTGGTCCCCGTAATAGTCCTCCTCACACACTTCGTCAGCCGCGAAGGGTGGCTGGTCGTCATACATCCGAATTTCTTCCAGAATCACCTGCTTCTCCGTATCGAAATCATCTTCCCGGAGGGCGGGGCGCATCAATTCACACCAGAGCTTGACGACATCGTCCTGATACTCGGGAAGCGCAACGGCATAATAAGACGTATGTTCCTTTCCGGTCCACGCGTTGTATTCCGCACCCATCTGATCGAACCGCTGATTCACATCGTTCACTGAAAGAGTGTCGGTGCCCTTGAAAACCATGTGCTCTAAAAAATGACTTACCCCAGAAACCGGATGTTCTTCGTCGCGGGAACCGGTATTCACACAAAAAGCGATGGCAATACTGTGCGCATCGAGATTGCATTCGGCAACAATCTGTAGCCCGTTGGTGAGTGACTGCTCACGAAATTGCATCGGGCATCTCCAGCGACTGGGGACCAAGGGTAACAACGGTAAAATCAGTCGGGGGATTGTCCTGGAGGTATCGATTGATAGACGCTGGAGTGAGGGCATCAACGTGAGCCGAAATCTCATCGAGCGGACGAATTCTCTCGAGATGGTACCAATCGCGGGCTAAGGCGCCGGCGCGTGCCATACTTGACTCCTGTGACATGATCAACGAGCTTTTCATTTTTGCTTTGAGTCGATCTAATTCTTCCACCTCGATGCCTGCCGCAAGTCGCACCAACTCGGCAATGATTACATCCAACGTCTCCTGGGCCCGCTCTGCCGTCGTGCCGGCATGGCAAAAAACGCTCCCTTGCTCCTTCAGCGAACGGGTCGATGCTCCAACCGAGTAGCAGAGTCCCCTTTTTTCGCGCACTTCTGTGAAAAGGCGCGAACTGGACCCCTCACTCAATACGCCGACCGCTCCCCACGCCTGGAAATAATCTTCGTGTTTATAAGGAATGCTTGGATAAGCCAGGGCAATCTGCGTTTGACTTGAATCATGATCAAGATGCTTTCGGAATATCTCGAGTGGTCCCCCATCTGGCTCCGACCATTCCCCTCTCTTCCAGTCACCGAAAACTTGTCCCACGGTTTCTCGCAGTTCATCCCAAGAAAACTTTCCCGCTACGCCAAGAATCGTGCCGTTCGGCTGGTATCCGCCAGCAAAATGATCGCGCACATCGTCAAATGCTATTTGAGAAAGTCCCTCGAGATTTCCGTGGTGTGATTGTCCCCACGGGTCAGGGTAATGGCCTCTTCGAAGTTCTACCATGACTTTCTGAAGGAGTTCGTCGTCAAGCGCACGAAATTCTTGTATCGCAACCTGACGACTCGACTCCAGTTCTTCGGTCGGTAGTTGCGGCCTCAGTAACAAATCACCATAAAGACTGATTGCCTCGCCCAGATGCTCCGAAAGCATTGCCGTTCGATAACAGGTGTGCGACGTGGTAATTGCTTCGCCTGTCTCAATTCCTAGCTCTTCAAGACGCTCGACATACTGTCGACTGTCCAGTTCGCCACAACCGCGAAGCACCATTTCACAGGTCATGCTCGTAAGACCAGCTCGGTCGGACGGGTCATACGCGGCGCCAACGGGCAACAGAAAGGTAAAAGCTACCGATTCGAGCGATTGCATCGACTCGGCAACCAAAACGAGCCCGTTCGGATAACGGTGTTCGTGAATCGGCATGGTATCTGTATGGCGAGAGTGTTAGGTTAAACAGGAATATTACATTGCCGGTGAGCCCCGGCGACAAAATCCTGATGGGCAATAAATCAGAAAAAAAAGCCGGAGTTCATTGGGTAGGACCGATTCGTCGTTCGCTGCACATTGCCTGTTTGGCCAAGCCTGTTTGGCCAAGATATAAGTGCCTTAGTGTATCGGCGTCGATTTTTTTTACAACGGTCCTGCACGCACCGGAAACGAACACGTTATGAATGAGATTCGCTGTGACCCCTTGTCCGGACACCGGGTGCTGATCGCTGAAGGTCGTTCAGCACGCCCTCATGATTACAAAACAAGTCACGTAGTTGGATTGCGTTCGGTCTGTCCGTTTTGCGCAGGGAACGAAAGGGAAACTCCCGAAGAGGTGCTGCGTGCTGGCGATACTGGCCGCTGGCAAGTGCGGGTCGTGCGTAACAAATACCCAGCTCTTTCTCTCTCAAGACAAGCCGATCCAGACATGGCTCCCCTTAGCGAAACGAGTCTGTCACTTGCAGAAGAGGTTCCGACAGTTGCTGGTGAAGGGATTCACGAAGTGATTATCGAAAGCCCGGACCATCACGTGCGGACCACCGAACTTGGCGTTGCTCACCTGACAATTGTCTTACAAACAACAAAAAAACGACTCGAGCAAATTCGCGCATTCCCCACACTACAGTCGGTACAGGTATTTAAGAACGTTGGACCAGCAGGAGGCGCAACGATCGAACATGCGCACAGTCAACTGATTGCTTTACCGATTGTTCCTCCTTCGCTTTGTCGAGAACAGACCGTGATGACAGGCCATCTGCAGCGGACAGGCCACTGCTTACTTTGTGATTTACAGGACCGGGAACGCAAGGAAGGGCAACGAATGATTGCTGAAAATGCAAGCTTCGTTGCTTTCTGCGCTTATGCGGGACGCCAACCCGGGGAAACCTGGATCCTTCCGAAAAAGCATCAAGCTGATTTTATAGCAAGTAGCGAGAGTGATTGTGAATTGCTTGCAGGAATTCTCTATCAGGTACTTACTCAATTAGATACGGCGCTCGAGATGCCCGCCTACAATTACATGATCCAATCCGCCCCCTTGGAAGGCGACTCGATGGATCACTATCATTGGCGATTGGTGATACTCCCTCGGATTACAATCCAGGCGGGATTTGAGTGGGGTTCCGGTTGTTTTATTAATCCAATTGCCCCAGAACGAATCGCTGAATCCATGCGCAGACAGGTATCCGTAGAGAATATCCCGGTCAAGCAACAAACCCCGTGTGCGAGTCGCTGAACCTCTCGTTTTCAAGCAAGACCAACTTTCATCAACGATTGTATAATCCAACGAAAAAGGGTTTCTCATCTATGGCCCCTCGCGTTCACCTTTCGCTGATTCTGCATAATCATCAACCGATCGGCAATTTCGATCATGTGTTTGAGCAGGCGTACGAGGATAGCTACCTGCCATTCCTTGACGTTTTCGAACCTTACGAACATTTGCGGATTGCACTTCATACGAGCGGCCCGCTTTGCCAGTGGCTTGATCAACACCACCCCGATTATCTCGATCGACTCCGCCAATTAGTCCAATATGGTCGCCTCGAAATTATTGGCGGTGCCTTCTACGAACCAATTCTCGCCATGATTCCCTCTCGTGATCGGATCGGGCAAATCAAGCGTTTTCGAGATTGGCTCGGCCGCAGACTCGGTAGTGATATTCAAGGAATGTGGATTCCCGAACGCGTATGGGAACAATCGATGGCCCGCGATCTCGCCGATGCGGGTGTGCATTACACATTGCTCGACGATTATCACTTTAAGAATGCCGGCCTCAGCGAAGATGAACTTGCCGGTTACTACCTCACCGAAGACGATGGACGCACGCTGTATGTCATTCCCGGAAGCGAACCGTTGCGGTATATGATTCCCTTTCAGGCCCCTGAAGAGACGATTGCGTACCTCGGCCGGATTTCCGAAAAGCATCCCGGGGCTTTCGTTGCTTTTGGAGACGATGGTGAAAAATTTGGCACGTGGCCAGA
>CAUZBD010000205.1:0-5211 GCA_963577795.1 Planctomycetota bacterium
AAATACGCAGACCTTTGTCAAAACCGGGGGAGTGATTACGTATTTAGCTACGACAAGATGCTTGCACTCAATGGGAATACGGCAACCTATCTTCAATATGCATATGCCCGGATTCAAAGTATTTTACGCAAGGCAAATACCGATATCGATCATATCTGTAATGCGGGTACGAGCATCAGGCTCTGCGAACCCGCAGAACGCTCCCTAGGACTTGCGATTTTGCGTTTTTCCGAGGCGCTCACTTTGGTAGCTTCGGATTACCGACCCAATCACTTGACCCACTACCTGTTTGAAAATTTGGCAAAAAGTTTTTCTCACTTCTTTGAACAGTGCCCTGTAATTAAAGCAGATTCGCCAGCGGTCCGCGAGCAAAGAATTCTTTTGTGTGAATTGACCGCGCGGACACTGAAGATGGGGCTATCTCTTTTGGGTATTGAAGTTGTTGAGCAGATGTAGTTGTATTTTTCAGTACTCCGTTTCATTGAAGATCTTTGGCAATGCGTATTGGAATTTTCGCAGACAGTCACGACCATCTCGACTATATCCGCAAGGCTGTCGCTGTTTTCAATCAATCTCAGTGTGAAACGGTTCTGTTTGCCGGAGATCTCGTTTCAACTTTCGCAATTCCACCTCTTCGTGAACTGATCTGTCCGCTCGTGGCCTGCTTTGGAGACAATGAAGGGAATAAACCAGGACTCCTCGCCGGAATACGGATTGTGGGCGTTTTGGGTGAACCCCCTTTTAGCTATATCGCCAGCGATGGGACCCGTTTTCTTCTGGCGCATATGGAAAGCCAGTTGCGCGGACTATGCGGAGCGTTTGATGTGGCCGTTTATGCACATTCGCATAAACCGAATATTTTCCGGGATGCCGAAGATCGATTATTCATCAACCCCGGTGAAACGAGTGGTTGGACATTTAGAAATCCTACGGTTGTTCTTCTTGAAACGGACTCGATGGAGACATCCCTGATTCACCTTGATGACGGTGAGTCCAATCTTCCCAGTCGATTGTAGCACGTGCAAAAAGAATCCTAAGCACCAACCGTACCTTTCAACGAATGCTCCGGGAAAGCGTACGCTTAAGCAACTTTGGCGAAAACCATCCGTCCCGCACTCGTTTGAAGCACACTGGTAACCGTAATGTGGACTGTTTGATTGATATGATCTTGCCCCCCTTCAATCACAATCATCGTTCCATCTTCCAGATAAGCGATTCCCTGTCCGCTTTCCTCTCCAGGCTTGATGACTTTCACATCGATGGTCTCCCCTGGAAGAAATTGGGGCTTTAAAGCATTCGCTATATCGTTCAGATTTACGATCAACACATCGTGTAATTTTGCGACTTTATTAAGGTTGTAGTCGTTCGTAACAATTTTTCCATCAATCTTTTTAGCAAGAAAGACCAACTTAATATCAACTGGCTGATTGGCCCATTCGGTACTCTCGTGGTCATATATTTTTAAATCAACCTCTTGGTTGCTCCGGAGGGCATTGAGAATATCAAGCCCCCGTCGACCGCGCATTCTCCTCAGTCGGTCGGAACTGTCCGCTATCGCCTGCAATTCATTGATCACAAATCGTGGCATCACAAGTTGGCTATCGAAAACATGTGTTGCCACAAGATCGGCAATGCGCCCATCGATAACTGCACTCGTATCTAAAATATAGGGCCGGGCACCTTTTATTTCGCGACTAAATTCAACGTACGGAATAATGAAGCGGAAATCATCTTTGGTTTGCATCAAAACGCTAATGCACCCGTAACAAATACACATCCCAAAAACTAAACCGGCAACCTGACCAATTGCAGTCTGTTCTGGAAGGACTGAAACGAGTGCAAGCCTCAGGATGTAGGTTAAAAATAGTCCGACAATGAGTCCAAAATAAATCGCCGTAATGATATCCAGTCGTTTATATTTGAATATCACGTCGATCGTAATCGTCACGAGTGCGGCAAGCATCACTCCAGAAAAAACCAACCAAAGAATCAACACGGGCTGGTCTCTAATTCCTTCGGTGCGAATCAATTGCACGCCAAGACCGGCAGCAACAAGCACAAAAATAAACCGTACGAAAAAAACAGTAACGGACTCACTTCGGTATTTATTCACGATATTACCTGCCTATAGAAAATTATTTATGTAAAACTCCAGCGGGTCGATCGTCACGGCGTGCAAAGGACAAACAAGATCAGAAACGCCGAAAATACCGAACCACTATTTATAAAAACAGGGTCAGAAAAGATCCCTACCTCATTCTAGATAGACCTATTTCAGCTTACCAGTCCTGACCCAATGAACAGGTTTTCATCCTAGTTGCTATTGAGTCGCGCGTGTTCGCGCCAAGCAAAACGATCTGTCATGCCTGCTAGATAATCGCCAATAGTTCTATTCAGCCCCATCTCTTCCGCTCGCTGCCTATAACTGGTTGGCAAAAGTTGCGGATTATTTTTTAGTACCTCAAATAAATTGTGCAAAGCCTGCTGTGCTTTGTCCCGGACATCCATCACATTGGGATGTCGATAGACATTTTGCATTAAAAAATCCTCCAGATCTTTTTTCTGTCGCAATATTTGACCGCTGTGACGTACGATTGGATTTAATGCTTTGACTTCATCGGCAGATTTTAGTTGCAGTCGTTTGAGTTCTGAGGTGGCGTTTTCTAACAAATCTTTTACCTGCAGGTCGATTAATTCATGGACCACGGTCCGTCGGAGTGTCACTGGTGAAAGATTCCTTCCTTCGCTCACTTTAGCAACTGCATTTTTCCATATGGGAACTTCCGTCAATTGCGCGATGTCCAAAAGCCCTAATTCTAGCGCATCGTCTGCATCGTGACTGTCGTAGGCGATGCTGTCGGCAGCATCAACAACTTGGGCTTCAAGCGAAGGGCTTGCTTCAACTTCCTTCTTCGCAGCTCGATACTGCTGGCCCTCGAGTGTTTCGAAACTCAAATTCAGCCCAGAAAAATCCGGGTATCGATTTTCCAAGACTTCGACGATCCGTAAAGCGTGTTGATTGTGCGAAAATCCTCCGTCATTTATCAAACACTCGTCCAGTACATCCTCACCGGAATGCCCAAATGGAGGATGCCCAATATCGTGCATCAAGGTCATGGCCTCGACTAAATCCTCATTAATCTTCAATGCTCGACCAATGGTACGGGCAATCGAACAGACTTCGAGGGTATGCGTCAGGCGATTGCGATGGTAATCGCCTAACTCGTTCGTAAACACTTGCGTCTTATGACTCAATCGTCGATGCGCAGCCGTGTGAATAATGCGGTCACGATCTCTCTGAAAGGGCCCTCTGTATTCTTGAATTCGTTCTGGGTACTTTCGCCCCTTGGTATCTGCACTATGAATTGCAAATCGTGCAAGTAGCAACTGTTCGCGATCAGCAATTGATTGAGAACCGGAAAACAATTCTCTATCTTGATCGATCACTATCTATCCTTTCCATCCTAAATTGCACAAACCGAATCTCCATTTAGTGAAATGCTGACATTTTTTACAATCGGTGTGCGCAAATTGCATACAGGTTTTCCACTCGAGGGACCCTTACTTTTGCTAATGCCTGTGACTGGATTTCGGGCTATACTAAGGGGAACCCCATATTTATTATGAAAGCAACGTAGACAAACAATATTCATACACTCACCTGCGGTTGCCATGGTTACATACCGATTACCTTCGTACCAGCCCCAGTCCTTTGGTCGCTTATTATGGTAAGTAGCAACTCAGATCAAGGAAACAGTCGCAGAGAACGTGTCGGTGTGCCGTTCCGTGTTGATCTTGATATTTTTCGCGGGCCATTGGATCTTCTGCTTTATCTAGTCCGGAAGCATGAGGTTGAGATCACGGACATTCCGATTACCACAATTGCTGAACAATTTATTGGCCACCTTGAGGTACTTGAGCAGATTGATGTCAACAAAGTGGGCGATTTTTTGGAAATGGCGAGTACACTGGTGGAAATTAAATCTCGATTGGTACTTCCAAACAGTGATGAGCAGCAAGGAGAAATTGAAGACCCACGGAAAGATCTCGTACATCAATTGCTTGAATATAAAAAGTATCGCGATGCGGCAAGTCTTTTAGAAGATAAAAGCCGAGAATGGCAACAACATTTTTCGCGACAGGCAAAAGATCTACCTCCACGGACGCGAAATATCGCTGCTGAACCTATTCGCGAAGTGGAACTGTGGGATTTGGTAAGTGCTTTCAGTCGCATCCTCAAAGATCGTGAAGCTCAAAAACCTTCCAGTATTGTATACGATGAAACTCCTATTCATGTTTACATGGAACAAATTCATCACAAACTCCAGTCTGATGGTCGACTGAAACTTTCTGATCTTTTCCAGAGCCAAATGCATCGGTCACAGATGATCGGCATTTTTCTTGCCGTTTTAGAATTGATTCGTCACCACAGCCTTCAATGCGAACAAGCAAAGTTGTTTGGTGAGATGTGGTTACTCCCCAATCTGAAAACAGATGACGATCTTGATTTGAAATCGATTGACACGTATGAACATGCAGGCCCCGACCAGTCTGGTCCCGCAAAATCCCAAGAGCCGTAATTGTCTACTTTCTGCATAAGGCATGCGCAAAAATCGGTTTTCAGATATCTGCTTAAAACGTACTGCCCGACCGATCGATTAAAGCTTCTCGACAGATGGTCCCTTTTCATGACCCTAGCTGCCAATCTACACTGAATCGCAATCTCTTTTGCGGCATTTTAGATATGTAACTGGCTACCTAGCTTACGCTTATGATCGACAATCTCCCCATTAAAAAGCTTGTCTACAACAATCTCACGATTGAAGGCTATTCTCGTGCAGCTGTGCAGACTTATTGGCGGTTTCCCGAACTTAAAATCGGTTTTGATTTAGGTGCGCAACCCTGGTCATTCATGGGAACAGGAACCTGGTTTGTCTCGCATGGACATCTCGACCATATCGCAGCACTTCCAATATACGTTGCCCGTAGGCGGATGATGAAAATGGATCCACCGACCATTTATCTTCCCGAGGCAACCATCGATCCTGTAAAGCAGATTCTTTATCATTTTACGCAACTTGATCGTGGAAAATTGCCGTGCCGCTTAATTCCCATCGCTGCAGGCAATGAAATCGAATTGTCGCGCGAACATGTAGTGACCGTCACACGAACAAAACATTCCGTTCCTTCGTTTGGCTATATTGTTTGGGA
>CAUZBD010000206.1:0-5200 GCA_963577795.1 Planctomycetota bacterium
GTCAGTTGGGGAAAATCGCGACTGTTGACCTGTCGCTTTGGTGCTCTTGATCTTTTGCCCGAGTATCGCTCGCCACTGGTGATTACCACACTGCTTCGAGAGATCGAATATCTTGCCCGAGAGAGACGGGCGGTGCTCGTGCAGGCTGATCTTGCAGATGTTTCGCAGCGGGGTTCGTTTCCAGCATGGCCGTCCAACTGGCTTACCACCAGTGGCTTTGAGCATTTTGAAGCAAACCCGCGTGCTCTCCTGGCAGAAATTGCTATCCGGGCAGAAGCAGCACCGACGTTTCATCAAATGGAGTATAGCGAGAGTTGCAAAGCAACCAGGATACGCCCTTTCCGTCAGATTGAACTTACGGCCTTGATGAAAATTTATCGATCGCATGAAAGTACAGGCTTTGGTTTCTTGAAGCGGACCGAAGATTATTGGCAGTGGCTCGTGAGGCGGTCGACGGGCGCGCAAATTCTTGTTGCCGTCGATCATCGTCAAAGCCGCGGTATCAAGCAGCGTGGTGGGAAAATTGTGGCTTATGCCGTTAGCGTTGGAAATGAAATTCTCGAAATTCTTGCCGAACCTGAAAATGTCATAGCGACCGAACAACTTTTATCGCGGATCTGTGCTGATGGAATGGAACAAAACTTTCGCTCGCTTTGCCTGCCCATTGCCGACCGGAGTAATCGGTTGACAGAACTCTATGCGGCCACGAGCGCTACAAACAAAGTGCAAAAAAACAGAATACAACGCGCGGGTATTGCCTGTGTGCCGAGTGCAAAACTGCTCGTGCGCAGGCTTAGTCCGGAGTTTATCAGGCGCTGGCGAATGACACAGTCTGCTGACGTTGAGGTGCTTGGCTGGGGTTTAGGCGAACGTGCGTGTCGTTTGCTGTTTACTGAGAAAGGAGTGAGGCTCGTCAATGGCGATGCTGGCCCTGACCGACTGATATGCGCGCAGCAGATTTGGATTCGATTGCTCATAGGCGAATTGAACGCTCCGACAGCTTTTGCCGCGAATCTCCTCGAAGCTTCCACCCCCCGTGCAAGGAGTTTAGCGGAAATTCTTTTTCCTGAACTCCCTGTATGGCGGACGGCGTGGGACAATTTTATAAATATCTAAAACCATCGCTCCCGTCATATCGATTGGGTTGCCCCACTGGTTTGTTTACGGCTATGGTCAGGGAATGTCGATGCGCAGGGCAATAGGTCTAAAAAGAGTTGTGCTGATCGTTTGCAGTGTGCTGCTGCTCTTACTCAGTCTCTTCACTGTGCAAGGAATTTTCGTGCCGGTGCGGATCGTTGGCGGTTCGATGGCGGAAACATTCTGGGGACCACATTACGCCATTTGTTGTCAAGACTGTCAGTTTTGTTTTCCCGTCGACGCAACCTCGGCACCTTGCGTGCAGACGATCTCTTGCCCTAACTGCGGAGCGCAAAATCAGCGAAACGAGAACCAGTCGGTGCTTCCGGGCGATCGTGTATTGATCGACCGAATGAGTTATTATTTTCGCGATCCCTACCGATGGGAACCCGTTCTGTTTCGATCTGTAGATCCACCCGTGGCACATTGTCTAAAAAGAGTGGCGGGGCTACCGAATGAAAATGTGGCAATTTCTGCAGGTGATATTTGGATCAATGGCAGAAGGCTTAAGAAAAATTGGCCGACGCTTGATGCGCTGGCCTTGGTCGTGCACGATTCCCGCTTTACCACGAAAAATTCAGCGGGCCCACTGCGGTGGAGGCCGCTGGACACAGGAAACGGTTGGGAAAAGAAAACACGAGGTTACCAGTATTCCCCCGACGTGCGAGCAAGTGGTCAAGAGAAGTCGCTCGATTGGATCGGCTATCACCACCTCGATTTTCATCGAGGCCATCCTCGAGCAACAGATCAGATTACGGATAATTATGCCTACAATCAGACCCTCTCACGGCGATTGTATTCGACCGATGATTTAATGCTTTCGGCACAAGTTCAATGCCATGGAAGCGGCAGCTTGTTTTTTCAAGTCGGCACCTGTTGCTTGCAGCTCGACTGTGACCAAGAGTCTGACCAAGGGTGTGGCAAGCTGTTGGAGTCGGATAAAGAGATTGCCGAGTTTGTCTGGGACCCACAGAAATTACAATCGCCAGCACAAGTTGAGGTTGCCACTGTGGACAAACAGTTTTTTTTTGTGGTTGACGGTAATGTTGTTTTCTCCTGCGATCTGGAATCGGTGGCGATGCCTGTTATTCCCCGTGTTCCAATCGAAATCGATCGCTTGCCGGGGAACGAAAATATTTCGCGGTTGGCCGTAGGGAGTCAATCGCTTCGAGTCACGGTCAGCGATCTTCGCGTGCGGCGTGATGTTTATTACACGCCGGAAATTGTGGGCGTTCTTGCCAATCGTACCGATGACTACCGTTTAGGAGAGGACGAATTTTTTGTCCTTGGAGACAATAGCCCCGTTTCTCTTGACAGCCGCCGCGATGCGGCGGCGGCAATTGTTCATCGCGCCGACCTTTTGGGACGCGTCTGGCGATGCCGGTGATTGTTTTCCCAGCCTGGGTGGACATTTTAGATCGAAGTTCACCGTTGAGGGCCAATACGCTATATTATGTTTTCTTCCCAGTTCTCCAGGTTGCCCCGTTCATTTTCTCGGTCTCTGATGACGAAAAATAATTCGCGCAAAGTTGCCAAGCAGAAAAAGTTTCAGCAGGGGGCCGGTGGTGGTGCGGGCATGGCCATCCTCCATTTTCTGACCTCGAAGAGTGTACGCGAAACGGTCGAATCGATCGTCGTCGCCTTTGCGCTGGCCTTTCTCTTTCGCACGTTTGAAGCCGAAGCATTTGTGATTCCTACCGGTTCGATGGCACCGACCCTTCAAGGACGGCATCAGGATGTTGATTGCCCGATGTGCGGTTACCCCTACCGCGTGAGTGCCAGTCAAGAAATTGATCCGGCGACCGAGCGGAAGCAAGCGGATGTGATCGGAGGAGAATGTGCCAATTGCCGCTATTGGTCCTGTACTAATCGGCGACAAGGAAAATTATTGGGAACCCCGCGGCCTTTTAATTCGGGTGCACTCCAAGCCAATACCGAGTCGGAATCAAAAAATGGCGATCGGATCATTGTCAGCAAGTTTGCCTACGCATTTCAGGAACCCGAGCGGTGGGATGTGTTCGTCTTCCGGTTTCCGGGCAACGCTTCGCGGAACTATATTAAGCGCTTGGTTGGCCTTCCAGGGGAGACTTTGAAGTTGCATCGAGGTGATGTCTTTCGTGCCGAGCAGGTTGCCGAGAATAAAAAAAAAGCCCGAAATCTAGAATATACGATTGCCCGCAAAGCCCCGTTCAAGGCGGTGGCGATGGCGCAGATGGTTCACGACAACCAATATCAGGCGGAAATGCTCACGCAACATGGTTGGCCGCAGCGGTGGGGGACGTGGCCACGCGGAGCGGCGGCAAACCCTGGTGATTGGCAGCCGACGGATAATCATCGGCGATTTATGACCGATGGCAGCAATCAGGAGACGACCTGGATTCGTTATCAGCATCGCGTGCCTGATTTTGCGCAGTGGAACCAGATTGTCGAAGCGGCACAGACGCAAGATCCCATAAAAAAAGCCAGTTTATTGCAGAACTTGCAGCCGCAGCCTGAGCTTATCTCGGATGCCTATTCGTATAACTCCGGGATTGTATTTGATAAGAATCCGCCAAGAGCCCAATCCAATCGGGCAGCAATGGGAATGTATTGGGTAGGCGATCTCATGCTTGAGTGTACGCTTGAAGTGCTTCGCCCGGGCGGCAGCGTGGTTTTGGATCTTGTCGAAGGGGGCAAGCACTTTCAGTGTACGTTTGATCTGCAAACAGGGGTTGCCACGCTGGGGATCGATGGTGTGTTTTACGACGCAGAGGGCAATGTTTCACAGCGACCAGCGGCCGAGACAGCCGTTTGGGGTCCGGGAAGTTATGCTCTACGCTTTGCCAATTTTGACGATCAACTCTTTTTGTGGGTCAACGGAAAATCAATCGTGTTTGATTTACCAACCACCTATCCACCGCAGGGAAACACGATTCCAGTCTCTGATGCCGAAGACGGGGGCGATTTGGCACCGGTCGGGATCGGTGCCGGTGGTGCGGCAGTCGCAGTGGATCAACTGCGGATTTTGCGGGATGTCTATTACATTTCGGTCCCCCCAGACTTCAGTTGGTCACGGTCGTATCTACGAGGGCCATTGGCGGCAGATAATTATCTGGGAAGAATGGATGTTGTCTCGGCCGCACGCGAAGTGCTCACCAACAAAACGCGGTGGCCTGAGTGGTTTGCCGAAATGCATGCCCTTTACTTTCCGCTTGAGCGTTTTGCAGAGTCTGAGGGCGGAAAAGACCAGTTTTTTGCCCTTGGGGATAATAGCCCGCAGAGTAAAGATAGTCGACTCTGGGCTACGCCGAATACAGAGTATTATGTGGAAAGAGATCTGCTGATTGGAAAGGCGCTGTTTATTTACTGGCCACTGTGGCCTAAGAACCATATCAACTGGGTGCGCTAAGAAACTCTTGCCGCAAGGATGTGCGATGTCGCTGCTCAAGGTAGAAGGATTGGTAAAAACCTATGGCCGTCGCCGCGTGGTGGATGGCATTGATTTTGAAGTCGGCGAGCGCGAGATTGTCGGTCTCTTGGGGCCGAACGGTGCGGGGAAGACGACCAGCTTTCGGATGACCTGCGGGATGGTGGAACCGGATGCGGGTCGCGTATTGCTCCACGACATGGATGTGACTTCTTGGCCGATGTACCGGCGGGCCCGAGACGGGGGTATGGGCTATCTGGCGCAAGAACAATCTGTTTTTCGCAATCTCAGCGTGGAAGATAATATTTCGAGTGTCCTACAGTTGCTTGGAGTCGGCTACAAACAGAGGAAGCAGCAAACAGAAGAATTGCTTGAGCGATTTAACATCACAAAGATCCGCAAATCGAAGGCCCAGTATATTTCAGGGGGAGAAAAGCGGCGATTGGAGATTGCCCGCTGTTTGGTTTCTAACCCCCAGATTATCCTCCTCGATGAACCGTTTACGGGTATTGATCCTGTTACCATCAACAGCATTCAAGATATTATCACCGGGCTGCGCGATAGTGGGATTTCGATCCTGATTACGGACCATAGGGAGCAGGAAACGCTCGCGATCACCAATCGCAGTTACGTGATCCGTGATGGCCAGGTGCTTTG
>CAUZBD010000207.1:0-5190 GCA_963577795.1 Planctomycetota bacterium
ATGGCTGGATGGATATTTTCGTAAGCAATATGTGGTCCTCGGCAGGGAACCGCGTCACGACCCAAGAGAAATTCAAGGCGGATGCTCCGGCTGAAGTAAAAAATCGGTTACAGCGATTTGCCCGGGGCAACACGCTATTAAAAAATACGGGGGATGGTCATTTTGAGCACAAGAGTGCCGAAGCCAATGTTGAGGTTGGCCGTTGGGCTTGGGGTTGCCAGTTTTTTGATTTGAATAACGACAGCTGGGATGATTTGATGGTTGCCAATGGCTTTATCACTACGGATGATTCGGGCGATTTGTGAAGTTTTTTCTGGCGACAGGTCATGTCGCAATCGCGTGATAAAGAAGGCGACGAACACCCCGATCAGTTCCAAGCAAATAACGCATTGGCCGTGATGCTCGATCATGGAATGTCGATAAGCGGTCAGGAAAGACATTGTGTTTTCCTCAATACGGGCGCGGACAACCGTTCTGGCGAAAAGTTTGCCTGCATCTCTGCTGTATCTGGATTAGATTTTCCCGATGACGGTCGTGGCGTTAGCGTGGTGGATTGGGATAGTGATGGGGATCAGGATTTATGGGTATCGAATCGCAATGCGCCCCGTATTCGTTATTTCCGCAACGACACCCATACAGGCAACAACTACATCACCTTACAGCTTGTGGGAAATGGTTCGACGACCAGTCGCGATGCAGTGGGTGCCCGGGTTGAGATATTTTTAGATCCTCAAACAAACCAAGAAAGTCCCGAGACCGATAAAACCACCAATCCTTCACGCGCCAATAAGCTTATTAAAACAGTTCACATCGGTCAGGGTTTTCTATCTCAATCCAGTCGCTGGCTGCACTTTGGTATCGGTGATGCCTCTAAAATTTCCAAGGTCACGGTGCAGTGGCCGGGTGGGGAACTTGAGGAGTTTGAAAACCTTGAGATCAATCAGCGGTATGAGATTCATCAAGATGGAAAGCTTGTTTTGGTTCCCTCTCCATCCGTAGCCCCACCTCTTCCGGCTTCATCACCGAAACTCCCCGAACCTGCGGATCGCTTTCGGGTTCCTTTGGTAGCGATCGTACCGATGCCTGATTTCCCTTATCGTGACGCCTCTGGCCAAATCAAGGGACTGCTTGATGCAAAAGGGGACGGGATGCTTTTGATCAATTGCTGGTCAACAACCTGTATTCCTTGCCTCAAAGAGCTAAAAGAATTTACCGATCACGCACAAGAATTACGTGATGAAAATATTAACGTCTTAGCTCTCTGTTTGGATGCAGCAAATGGTGAAACGGATCCAGAAAGTAGCCCTAATGAAGTTCTCAAAAATATGGGCTTCCCTTTTTCTTACGGTGAGGCCACCAGCAATCTAGGGGGCGCACTGAGTTCGATTCATAACGTGATGACTGCAACGGGTGGACTATTGCCGGTTCCAACGAGTTTTCTCGTGGATGCATCGGGGCACTTGGTCGCAATCTATAAGGGTCCTGTTACAGTAGAAACGCTTATTGCTGACAAGGATCATTCCTCGCTGCCACCGTGGGAACGATTTCGCCGGGCAGCAAACCTCCCGGGAACCGTTATAGAAAACGACGTCTTAGAAAAGGCTCTGACGAAGGGCGACCATTTTGCGCGAACCCATCTCGCGCATCATCTCGAAGAACAGGGGTGGTCGCATGCGGCCTCTATTCAACATGAAGCATTAGCCAAAAAGCTTCCCGATTCGGAAGAGAAAAAGACAGCACTCAGCAACGTGTTTTTTGAAAGGGGGCTGTTATTGGCACGCCAGAAAAACTGGGAATCTGCCCTTGAATCATTTGAGCAGTCTCTTGAAAACAAAAAGTCTGCCCCGGCCTCACACCATAATTTAGGTATCTGTCTACAAAAACTCGGTCGCACTGACCAGGCACGGAGCGAATATGAAGAAGCACTTCGACTTCAGCCATCACTAATTGCGGCCCGCGCGAATTTGGGACGACTACTTGCCCAAGAAAAGGATTGGCTACAAGCGGAAATTGAATTCCAAAAAGTGGCCACTGCACGACCTAAAGACGCTACGAATATTTATAATTTGGGTGTATCTCTTGCAATGCAACAAAAGTGGGAACTAGCGATTGTACAATTCAATAGGGTACTGAAACTGAAGCCCGATTTTTCTCAAGCCAAAGAGTATCTTGAACGCATTCGAGTAAAAACCACATCCAAAGATCCGGCATAGGAATCAGATCAAAATGTTGCAGTCTGCTCTTTGTGATGTAACGCATACCGTGTCTTATTCAAATAAAAAGATCGCGGTTTTTAAATTCCATTTCAGGTCTTGGTGCCTCACGACTGGTTTATTTTTGCTGACCGGGTGCAGTCCAAGCGATACTACGAATCAACCGCAAAATTCTATTGGCCCGCGTACGCCGAACGCAACGACCAACAATCCTGAAAGCCAACAAGGCAGCACACAAACGCACGTTGTGCGTGCAGCAATCACAGCTGCGGGAATGCAGGTGGACGAACTTCCCAAATCAGATATTCATTTTATTGAATGGATGGCACCTCGACAAAAAAATCAAATCGATGCCTCGAAGGACTGGCAGGTTGGTCACGATTTCCAATACACTGATCTCCAGCCTTCAAGTGGTATAGATTTTCGTCATTATCCGGTTGACTGTGCATTGCGCGAATACAAATCCGCACACTATGACCACGGCAATGGAGTGGCCGTCGCCGATATCGACAATGATGGACTCCTCGACGTCTATCTATCCACTCAAATTGGCAGTAATGCGTTGTATCAAAATCTGGGAAACGGACAGTTTGAAAATATCACACAAGATTCCAAAACCGGACTTGCCGATCGAGTTTCCGTAAGCGCATCTTTCGCCGACATCGACAATGATGGAGACGCTGATTTATTCGTCACGTCAGTCCGCGAGGGGAATAAACTCTTTGAAAATGATGGTGATGGTCGCTTTACAGATATTACTGATAAAGCAGGTTTGGGTTATCAGGGACACTCTTCGAGTGCTCTTTTTTTTGATTTTGATCGCGATGGGTTATTGGACGTCTTCCTAACGAATGTTGGCCAATACACAATCGATGAGCAGGCAGAATCGACCGCGATTAAAGAACCGAAGACCACTTATTATTTAGCATTCAACGATGCCTTCTCGGGCCACCTTAAACCCGAGCGATTCGAAAGAAGTATTCTTTATAAAAACATGGGGGGAAATGTTTTTAAGGATGTCTCTCAAGAGGTGGGACTGATTGATGAAAGTTGGTCGGGCGCAGCTACCCCCATAGACGGCAACGGCGATCTTTGGCCCGACTTATACGTGACCAATATGCAAGGGCACGATGAATATTACGAAAATGTCGAGGGTACGAAATTTGTGCGCAAAAGTCGAGAAGTTTTTCCCAAAACACCCTGGGGATCGATGGGAATTAAAATCTTTGACTTTGAAAACGACGGCTTACCGGATGTTTACGTCACTGATATGCATTCTGACATGAGTGAAAACATTCCTCCAGAAAAAGAAAAACTTAAAGCCGATATGCAGTATCCTGAATCGTTTCTTCAAAGCGATGGAGCGAGCATTTATGGAAATGCGCTCTATCGCAAACAAAGGGATGGAACTTTTAAAGAGGCTTCAGATGAATTGGGCGCAGAAAATTATTGGCCTTGGGGATTGAGCATCGGGGACCTCAACGCCGACGGATTTGAAGATGCTTTTATTGCATCCAGCATGAATTACCCTTTTCGCTATGGGGTCAACTCGCTTCTTTTAAATGATCATGGTAAGCAGTTTCTCGATAGCGAATTTGTTGTGGGCATAGAGCCGCGTCGAAATGGGCGTACAGCATCATTTTGCTTTAAACTTCCAGCGGCCACGCGCGAATTTCTGGGCCCTTCTAAAACCTACTTGGATCAGATTTGTAAAGGTCGCAACAGCGACATTGAGGTCTGGGGAGCCTTAGGGACGCGGTCCTCCGTCATTTTCGATTTAGAAAATGATGGTGACCTCGACATCATTACCAATGAGTTCAACGCGGAACCGATGGTCCTTGTTAGCAATCTAAGCGATAAACACCCAATTTATTTTCTCCAAATACAATTGGTTGGTACGAAGTCAAATCGGGACGGACTCGGTGCAAAGGTCGTCCTGCATTCAGCCTCTGGAAGGCAGACACGATTCCACGATGGGCAGTCAGGTTACTTATCACAAAGCCGGGCACCGCTCTATTTTGGACTCGACGAGGACACCTCAGTCGACAAAATTGAAGTGTTCTGGCCGTCCGGGAAACAACAGGTCGTTGAGGGGCCGATCGATACCAATCAAACGATCACGGTCAATGAAGAATAATCCAATTTTGGGATTATCTAGTGTTATGGTTACACATTTTCAAATTGGCCTCTATGCTACGCTGCTTGCAAACGTTGTATTCGTCTCTCTCAGTGGATGTGAATCAAAACCTATTCAACCGGTTCGCGAAGTGAAAATTGAAATGACGGCGCACGATTTTAAGTGGACCAGCCGGTATGCGGGCCAAGATGGACAACTGAATACTAAAGACGATCGGCTTGCAAAAGAGATCCTTCACGTTCCTTTAGATGCGAACATAGAAATTATGCTTAAAAGCCTTGACTACTTGTACTCTCTCGAGGTACCTCTGGCAGGAAAGAAAGAAATTGCTGTTCCAGATTTAACATTTTCACTCCATTTCAAAGCTGATAAGTTGGGGACTTTTGAAATGCCGGGCGATCAAATGTGTGGCTACACACATCCTGACTTGATGGGAACGCTCATTGTAGAAAGTCAAGCAGATTACGCCCGGTGGCTGAATACAAAACAATAATTTCATGAAAACAACTGGCCTCCAACAATGTTTGGCAAAGCTAAGGCGCCCAGCCAGTTCAATCATCATGTTGGCTTTGCTCTGTGGCGGAGGTTGTCTCTTTTTTACCCGCGCTGACGAGCCATACCATGTGTACCCGGGGGATGATCTCCAAGCCGTACTCGACCATGTGGCGAAGGATCCGCTGCGCAAACATATCAAAGTACATTCAGGCATCTATCGTCCTTCGAGACACCGGCAAGCTCTGATTGCGTTCACCAAACAGCACGACGGCATCGTCTTAGAAGCAGAGGGGGACGTAACGCTCACAGCTGCCAACCCGCAAATTGCGCAAGAGGCCGACGAAG
>CAUZBD010000208.1:0-5176 GCA_963577795.1 Planctomycetota bacterium
AGGGAATATCCCGTTTGATCTGCAGGTCGTTATGTAAGTAGTGATAGAGCGTTGCTGTATAGGGTGCAAATATGGCAACACCGCTCGGATCGTATCCCGCACGACTTCCTGCCGGATTGGGGTCGATCCCTATGAAACGACTGTCGAAGCGGCCGATTACTTTTTGTTTCTCATGCAGTAATTGTTTTGCAAATGCATAACTATCGACACGAAGATCATGTCGATCGATGAAATCAGCAGGAAGTCCGGTAAAATAAACTAACTGCTTGATCATCTTTTGACGTTCTTCGCCCATCAAAGCATCGCCAACAAACAAGGCGCGACTATACTCTCCCATCGCAAAATCGCGGGAACGCTTCAAAGTCTTGCTAAGGTCCGCTTGTAACTCTGGTGCCAGTTTCTCGTGATACCAAGCTGTGGCCGTGTAGGTGGGTAAAAAAAGCACGTAGGGGAGATCGTTGTTTTTATTGAATCCAATCGTTGCAAAATCGAGTATCGAGGAAACAAGGACGATGCCATTGAGATCCATGTTGTATCGCTCGAGAAGATGCGCTGAGAGTCCCGCAGCACGGAGTGTACCGTAGCTTTCACCGATCAGAAATCTTGGCGACTGCCAGCGATTGTAGCGCGTTGTGTAAAGATGAATAAATTGACCAACAGATTTGATGTCCTCGTCAAATCCGTGAAACTGTCTCTTGTCTTCGCCCTTTGCCGGGCGACTGTAACCGGTACTTACCGGATCGATGAATACAAGGTCGGTCTGGTCAAGAAGCGATTCTACATTCGGAACCAATTCGTAAGGCGGTTTACTGGGAACTGCATCCTCACGAATGGGAACGCGACGGGGTCCCAGCATCCCGAGATGCAACCAGACTGAAGACGACCCCGGTCCGCCATTGAAGCAAAAAGATATGGGCCGACGGCCCAAATCTTTGGTCCCATCGCGCGTGTATGCTACGAAGAAAATTGAGGCTCTCGCTTTGGCATCTGCCGAATCACTTCGCACGACGAGCGTGCCGGCAGTGGCTGTGTATTCGATTTCTTGATCGCCAATCTTTGAGCGATGGCGCGTAACGACGAGTTCATCCTGGAGCCCGTCGGGCCCTTTTTTCGTCGCCGCAGGATTTGCAGGGGCAGAGGCCTCCTTTGCTGACTCGGCGCCAGAATCAGCAAAGCACCAGCCAGGAAAGAGCAGGCTGCACACGAACCCACACCACAAAAAACGGCTGGGGATCCTTTGTCGACGGAGGGAAGCAACGACCACTTCAGTGAACCTGTTCATACAGACGCGCGGGCTTGAGACCTTCCAGTATAATTCATCAACCGCGTGGCTGCCGATAAAAACTCAACGACCACGCGTAGCACGGTCCATATCCCGCTTGAGAGTCTCCTTTTTTAGCTTTTCCCGCTTATCGAAGAGCTTGCGGCCACGGCCCACCCCCATCAATACCTTGGCCCGACCCGATTTAAAGTACATCTTCAAGGGTACCAGAGTCAGCCCCCGCTCAAATGCCTTCGAGGCAAATTTGCGTATCTCGCGCTGATGGAGCAGTAATTTGCGCGGGCGACGCGGTTCATGGTTCATCACATTCGCGTGGGAGTATTCCGCGATATCGCAACCGATCAACCAGACCTCGTTGTCCCGAATGCGACCGTACGCCTCGTCCAAAGAAACTTTTCCCGCCCGTAAACTCTTGACCTCGCTGCCCCGCAGCACGATGCCACACTCGAGCGTATCTGTGATCTCAAAATTGCGACGTGCTTTACGATTCTCGGCAATTCGCTTCTCGTTTTTATCTTCAACTGCGGACTGCTTATACTTTTTGCTCTTCTTTGGTGCCATGGTGACTCAGTGTAACGAAACAGCTACCATACATCCATCGACAACGACCAAGGAAAACTAAGAAAACGCGCCATGGATTTGCTACCTGTTCTATCGTCCGCTGTAGAGGACAAGCCTTCTCGGAAGAGGCTGCCGCATTGGCTGCGCCGAGAAATACCGAGTGGGTTTGGTTACCACGCGACTGCAAATATTATTGACGAACTAGGACTTGAAACGGTTTGCGAAAGCGCAAAGTGTCCGAATCGTAGTGAATGCTGGTCAAGTCGTACAGCGACTTTCATGGTGATGGGAGATGTCTGCACACGTCCCTGTGGGTTTTGTTCGGTCAATAAAGGGCGAACCCAACCACTCGAGGAGGATGAGCCGCACCGCGTAGCCCAAGCCGCCGCAAGACTTGGCCTGGCGCACGTGGTGATTACTTCCGTATCGCGCGATGATCTTCCCGATGGCGGAGCCGAACATTTTTATCGTTGTGTTCTTGAAACACGCCGGGTGACGGGGGCAAGTGTTGAAGTCCTCACTCCTGACTTCATTCACTGCAAACCAGCCCTTAAGCGAGTCGTTGAAGCAGCGCCAGAGGTTTTCAATCACAACACTGAAACGGTCCCGCGACTGTACAAAACGGTGAGGGGGCGTAAATCGGATTACCGCTGGACCCTTGAATTGCTTGATCGAGTCAAACGAATCGACCCGCAAATCAAAACAAAAAGTGGGTTGATGCTGGGACTGGGTGAGACGCATCAGGAAATCATGGACACCTTGGCAGACCTGCGAGACATCCGCTGCGATTTTTTGACCCTTGGTCAGTATCTCCAACCCACCGCAGAGCACCTTCCTGTAAACCGTTACGTCCATCCCGACGAATTTAAACTTCTGGGCCACCAGGCACGAAGCTTGGGCTTCAGCGCTGTCGCAAGCGGACCCTTTGTGCGAAGCAGTTACCATGCTCGGGAAATGGTTGTGGAAGCCCGTGCGGAATTGTAATTTAGCCGCCCACCAGCTCTAGCGTACTCCAAAGACTAGGATCAGCATCCGTGGGAAAGGCATCTCCTAGTGTCATTGCGTGACTTCCAAGTTCCCTATCGCTTACGATAAAGTGAAATCCAATTTGAGGGTGTTCCTCAGGATCAAACCCGGAAAGTCTTTTTGCTGGCACAAAGGCCTGCAGAGCATAACCCTCGCTATGACACTGACTGCGAATTTGTGGGGGAAATTCTGAAGCTACTTTTGCATTCTCGTTAGCCCTTTTGATTTCAAATTGCCGAGCAATGGGTTGCTTCATCTGGGTACCATCTCCAAGGGGAAGAAAACGGAACTCGTGACAGAAGCGACTCGCCCTATGGATTTGTGAACTGCTTCGAGTGTTAACCCATATCGCAATCCCATCGCTATCTTCAATTCTCGAGACTCTACACCAAGGAGCCTGCTGCTTCCCTGTTACAAAAAGATTAAGCATCAATCCTTCTGCATTCCATGCCAGACGAACCTCGGCCCAGGATTTTTTTTCATCCGGTGGTGATTCATCCAGACGGTCAAAACAGGGCAGCGTATATTTTTCGGGAAGAGAAACGCCCCCCTTTTTCCAGCGTTCTTTAAAGTAGTAGCAGGGCACAGAAAAACGAAAAAGGAAAGACGATTCGATCAATCGCCCATCCTCAGAGTGGGGAACCATCATTATTCACACCAATTGCTAAATTTGACCTAGTTGAATCGTTGGAATATATCACACCGAAAACACAACCTCATCCCCTCTGTTTTCTATGGCCCCCACCGAACTACGGTCAAACGCACATCCATCTGTATTTTTTGATTTCGATAAGGGTGTATCTTTTGGGACAGCGGCCAACAAAGCACTGTGACAATCAAAAGATCGTAAAGTGGGCAAGCGTTTTCCCTGACTCGGCGAAAAAACTCAAACCCAGAATGACTGAAAAATGCTGGCGAATGAGGCGTAAATTCCTTGATTTGCAGACATTTTCGGTGCCTGCTGGGAAAAATCGAAGACTTTCGTCCTGGTGCGAACACAGATTTTGTTGACAGTTTTCATAGAGCCTTAGTACACTTTGAGTGGGTCTTACAGGGCAGAATTTCTCATCGCTTTGAGGTAGCGGCCGAACAGACGGCCTAGGAACAGAAACGCGCCCTAAATTCGAACGCGGCAGATGGTGAAGATACAACCTCTGCTAGAACGTATCTCCTTTTTTACCAACCGGCGGTTCTCGTGAGACACTCGCGGGAACAACGTGCATGGTGGAGAACGTTGCGTGGTCAATCGAAGAACAATTGCCTATTTATGCAACGGTTATTCGGTTTTTGAACGGGTTGCCTGAATAATTTGAAGAGACGGCTCGTATTTTCACGCCGCGTATTTTTTCGAAAAATATGCTTATGGCTTATATAGCTAAAAAACAAATGGACTACACAATGAGTATTAAAAATCAATTGCCCGGCCTCATTCACATTTTAGATGACAATGCCATACAGAAATCGCTCATCGCGCGGATTTTAGCAACAGCACAAATCGAAACCACTGGACATGACTGTTGGGAAGATTTCTGTTTTGCCTACTGTGCAAATCGATCTTTTTGTTTGATTGTGAATCATGATCTTTTTCACCCTTCCATGTTTAAACAAGTTACAAAGCACTCTCTTGATAAATCAAAAACCTTGCCCATTTTTTATTCAAATCGAAGCGGGGACGCAGTAATCGATGTGCCAATTATTTTGTACGCTGATCAGCCATCGGCACATGATGTCGTGCAAGGCATTCGTTCAGGTGCCGTTGATTTTCTCGAAAAACCAATCTCTGCAAATTCGCTTTGTACCGCTGTTCGTCTTGGGATAAAACAATCTGAAGAGATTCGGGCACGCAAATCACAGAATGCCGGATTCCGTACAAGGGCGGCACAACTGACCCGACGAGAAAGGGAGACCATGGCCCTAGTATTGAAAGGTCTTTCAATCAAGCAGATTGCCGCATCCTTTGGGATTGGCCTACAGACCGCGGCAAAACATCGCGCCCGTCTGCTGAGTAAGATGAAAGTCGGTAGTGACGCTCAACTTGTGCAGTTGCTCTATTCGCGCGAGGGAAATTAAAGCTCGTCACAGTCCATCAACTGCGTGCCTTCCCTCCCGTACGAAACCTTTTCGGCGGATAAGGAATTTCCGTATCTCTGTCGGGTCCACAAACGCCTCGGCGAGCGATATACTGGTCGCTTTCCGCCGAACCGTCTTTTTCCTGTGTTTTCAGCGATTAACTTTTACTTGGCCGTGAGCACATCGCTGTGAAAGATCTGATCGGAAGGGAAATTTTATACTCGGGTCGCGTACAGG
>CAUZBD010000209.1:0-5158 GCA_963577795.1 Planctomycetota bacterium
CGCATGGCGTTTCGAAAGAGGTGATCGTTCTCTGTCATGGGGGACCGATTGCTATGCCCGAAGATGCGGAGTACGTGCTGCAGAGGACGAAGAGTGTCGACGGTTTTTACGGGGCTTCCTCGATGGAACGCCTGCCGGTGGAAACGGCACTAACCACACAGACCGAAGCGTTCAAGGCGATTCGCTTTTCGTAAGCTACTTTTTTGTTAGTCCTTGTACCGTGGTGATTGCTAGCCCCTGAGTAGCTTGCCAGAGGGTCAGGCTGTGCGCTTGTAGGGCTCTCTCTTACAATGGAAGGTGAACGAACTGTACGTCCCATTCATTCGCTGCTGCTTCCTGCCATGCTACCTCGATATTGCTTCTTGATCTTATGTGTGGTGGGCTTGATCGCTCTACTTGTTTTTTCAAAACAAGTAGAAGCAATGGAAGTCGTCGATCCGGATCGCTTCGAAAAGCGGATCTTGGTATCCGAAGCGTACGACCCTATGCAACTCGAACTGCTCCCCGATGGATCGTTCCTGTTTATCGAGCGTGGCGGATTGATCAAACGGTATGACGCGGTAAGTGCAAAGGTCGCATTGGTCGGTCGGGCACCGAGTGTTCAGTTTGGTGAAGTCGGCCTGTTAGGAATCAAACTTGATCCTGATTTTGTTGCCAATGGAAGAATATATCTATTCTTTTGTCCCCAGGAAAAAAAAGATCGCCTCCGCCTTTCTCGCTTTGAAATTCGCGACGGAAAACTAGACACGAGTTCCGAACGGGTCGTACTCGAGTACCAAATCGAACCTGAAGGCGCCACGCATATGGGTGGAGGGATGGCGTGGGATACGGAGGGAGACCTCTATCTCGGCACGGGAGATAACTGTGTGCCGATTCCTCAACCGCCCGTCGACCAGCGGGCCGGTTACGAAAAAGTCGACGCACTGCGGAGTTCGGGAAACACCCGTGATCTGCGGGGCAAAGTACTTCGCATCCACCCTGAAGACGATGCCAGTTACACGATTCCAGAAGGGAACCTGTTTGCGGATGGGGTGCAGGGCCGCGCGGAAATTTATGCGATGGGGGTGCGGAATGCGTTTCGGATCTACGTCGATCCTGAGACCGGGTGGCTCTACTGGGGTGATGTGGGGCCGAACGTCCGCGTCGAACTAGATGCTGGACCCAATGGATACGACGAAGTGAACCAAGCGCAAAGAGCCGGTAATTTTGGCTGGCCAATGTTTGTCGGACCCAATGAAGCGTATCGTCGGTGGGATTTTTCGACAGGGCAGGGTGGCGAGTGGTTCGATTTGAAGAAAAGACGCAACGATTCAAAAAACAATACGGGCACCCGGATTCTCCCCCCGGCAGAACCCGCTTGGATCTGGTATCCCACGACCGAATCGGATCGCTTTCCCGAACTGGGAAGCGGAGGAAGATCGGCGATGGCGGGGCCCGTCTATCACTACGATGCAACCGTTGCAAATGACACCAAGCTTCCTGCGTCGCTCGATGACAAGTTGCTGATTTATGACTGGACTCGAAACTGGATCAAGGCAGTCACACTCGGTGAGCGGGGTGAAATTAAAAAGATCGAGCCTTTTCTTCCACAGATGATTTTCCGCAAACCGATCGATTTGAAGTTCCATCACGATGGAACGCTGTATGTGATCGAATATGGTGATAAGTGGGGCGATAACCACGATGCGCAAATCGTGCAAATCGCGTATCCGCGCGGTAATCGAGGGCCGCGTGCACATGTGAAAACCGATGTGACAGCGGGTAAAGAACCGCTCACGGTCCAGTTCGACGGTCGCGGTTCATTCGACAAAGATGAAGATTCGCTAAAATACGTATGGAAAATCGATACAGGAAATGGAACGGGTCAAAAAGAAATCCTTTCACAGCAGGCCCAGTTCACCCACACCTTCGACAAACCCGGAACGTATCAAATGAATCTGGTGGTCAGCGATCCCTCAGGAGCAAACTCTCAGGCCACAACCGAAGTGCGGGTTGGAAACGCGCGACCGGAGGTTACAATTCTGGAGCCTCCGATGGGGAGTTTCTTTACCTGGGAGGAGCCGATTGCTTACCGTACCCGCGTAAAGGATGCGGAAGATGGCGACAGCGATTCGGGGAACATTGAAGCAGCCCGTGTCGTGGTTCGAGCCAAATACCAGCAGCGGCGCACTTCAACCCACGTGGACGCTCTAGGCAGACCTCTGACCAACGATGAAGCGGCCGTGGAGCCGGGGTTGGCTCTGATGCGGCGAACCACCTGCTTTGCCTGCCACATGACGGGGACTGCATCGGCAGGCCCCGCCTATGAAACGGTAGCTGCCCGCTATCGCGAAGATCCGCAGGCCCGGGCGCGGTTGGCAAAAAAAATAATCGCCGGCGGGATGGGCGTCTGGGGCAATAAGCCAATGCCACCGCATCCGCAGCACACACTCACCGATACCGAACAGATGATTGATTGGATCTTCTCCCTGGCGGCTGAAACAGCGCACCGGCCGATGGCGGGGACCACTGGTGCGTTTCGGACGCGAACCCATCCAGATGGTCGAGGGAATGCGGGTGTCTATGAAATCACCGCTTCCTATACCGACAAAGGTGCAGAAGACGCACCTGCGATTACGGGCAAAGCCACCCACGTACTGCACTCCCGAACAAAAAAAGCGGCCTTCTTCGATACTCGCCAGGGCGTCGAACTGATCGACGAATACGAAGGAGAACACACGATCGTCGGCCACTTTGCCGATGGCGATGCTGTGAGCTTCAAGGATGTTCTGCTCACAGGAATCGAATATGTGACCTTTCGTGCGGGCGCTCTCGGTTCGACCGGCGGGCAGTTTGAACTGCGGGCCGACTCCCCGGATGGAAAGCTTTTGGCAAGTGCCACATTGGAACCAGGATCCGGATATGGCTATTTCAAACGCAAAATCATCGATCCAGGCCGGCTGATCGAGCTTTATCTGGTGGCCCGCACCGCGGAAGTCGGTCCCAAAAAAACGCTCTCGCTCAACTGGCTCCTCTTCCACGACTCCGCGGAGGAAAATCAGGCAAGGGAAGCAAGGCAAAAAAATGCCGAGGCGGTACTCGCCGAGCAGCGGGCACTGCAATCCCGACCGTTTGTCCGCGATTGGCAACTGGATGATCTCCGCGAAAAACTCAAGCTGGCTGATCACGGCCGGTCGTTTGCCAATGGGAAGCAACTCTTTCAACTTGCCCAGTGCGGTGCCTGCCATCGGATGGGCGAGGAGGGCGGACGCCTCGGCCCTGACTTAACCCAGATTGCGGAAGAATTTATCAAAAGAGGGCCCGAGCCGCGGTTGAAGCTTTTGGAATCGATTCTCCAGCCATCGATCAACATCGCTGACCGCTACCGCGTGTTGGTCGTCGGCACAGAAGATGGCAAACAGGTGAGCGGGATCGTGATGGAAAACGATACGCAGGGATTTCGTCTGGCAAACGACCCGCAGCGACCAGAAGCGACGATTTTTGTCCCACGCGATTCGGTCGAATGGGTACAGCAGACAGAAATTTCTCTGATGCCCTCGGGCCTGCTTTCCACATTCACGCTCGACGATATCATGGACCTAGTGGCCTACCTGGAGGCAGGTGGCAAAGGGTCGCATACAGCCTTCGAACCGCGCGCTTCAAAAAAGGAATAACATCCATGCTGAGCTATCGCACATCGATTTGTCTCTGCCTCTCTTTCGTGCTTCTGGGTATTTCTTTTCCGCCTGCAGTAAGCTCTGCCGCTGAACCGGGCGGAGAAAAAAAGATTTTGCTTATCGGGCACGAACTGGACCATGCGTGGGGCACACACATGTATCTGCCGACCTGCAAGCTTCTCGCGAAGTGCCTGGAGCAGACTCCAGGCGTCAACGCGGTCGTCTCGGACGGATGGCCCAAAGACAAAGAAGTGCTCAAAGGAGTCGACGCGCTCGTCCTTTATTCGAGTCCCGGTGGCGAGATTCTTCTCGATGGGGAGCACGCCGCGGAAGTCGACCGCTTGATGAAGCAGGGCGTCGGTCTGGTTTGCATCCACTGGGCAACTGGCCTGAAAAAGGAAAACGAACAGCGACTCGGCGAAAAGTGGATGAACACACTCGGTGGCATGTGGCTGCACTTTGTCGGCCTGAAAATTGACGATTCGAACCTCCGGCAATTGAATCCCGAGCACCCGATCTGCAATGGTTGGGACGAATACGAACTGAACGATGAATTTTATCTCAACACGCAAGTCGCTCCTGGCGGCGAAACGCTCTTGGAGGTGGAGGTCGATGGTCAGAAGGTCCCGGTCGCCTGGACGTTTGAACGGCCGGTGTCAACCAGAGGCCGATCGTTCGGGACAACCCTGGGACACTTCCACCGTAATTTTGGCATCGAAGCGTTCCGGCGGATGATCGTCAACGCTATTCTCTGGTCCGCGCATGTGCAATTGCCACTGGGAGGTGCCCCGGTGGCAGTCAGTGAGGATGACCTCAAACTCCCTCCCCAGTCGGAGTCGTAACCAGTAGGATACGAATTCATAAGCAGCGAAACTGTTCGTTGTTTAAGGAACCGCTGTGGCAACGTTGGCTTTTACATTTGGGGCAGACTGTGAATACCACATTGCTGATTATCTTAGGCAGCACGCTCGGCCTGGTGCTAATCGCCCTGATCGTACTCTACAACCGCTTGGTCAAAGGCCGGTTGATGGTCTCCGAAGGGTACAGTGGGATCGATGTCCAGCTTAAAAGGCGACACAACCTGATCCCCAATCTGGTAAGCACCGTGCAAGGCTATGCCAATTTCGAGCGCGGGGTCCTCGAGAATGTCACCCGACTACGGAGTCAATTGGCTGAAGATAAACCGCTCAAAGAAACGGCGAAGCGAGAAAACGAACTCTCTTCGTCGCTCAAACATCTGTTTGCAGTGGCCGAAAATTATCCCGACTTAAAAGCGAGTCAATCTTTTTTAGAACTTCAAAAACAACTCACCGACATTGAGGATACGATTCAAAAAGCGCGGCGGTACTATAACGCCACGGTTCGGGATTACAATATTCGCGTTCAATCGTTCCCCTCGCTCATTGTTGCCAAGCTGTTTGCCTTCAAAGCGGCTGAGTTCTTTCAGCTTGTTACCTCTAGTGAAAGTGAGGTCCCGCGTGTCGAAATCGATGGATAAGCTT
>CAUZBD010000210.1:0-5155 GCA_963577795.1 Planctomycetota bacterium
AAATGGCTGATCAGCTCGTGGAAATGGGGCTCGTCAATCGCTGGCAGGCCGAACAGCTTAAGCTCGGACGCACCCGCTTTCATCTCAAAGATTATCAGATTATCGATTGTATCGGTCAGGGTGGCATGGGACAGGTGTACAAGGCAGAGCACTCGCTCATGGGCCGCGTAGTGGCGATTAAAGTTTTGCCCAAAATTCGCTCCACAGAAGATGCGGTTGTCAGTTTTCAACGTGAAATTCGTACGCTTGCCAATCTGGATCACCCGAATCTGGTCCGAGCGTACGATGCGGGGCACGATGGCAACGTTCATTTTCTGGTAACCGAATTTGTACCCGGGACGACCCTGCGGCATCTTGTGCGTCACGGTAGTGACATGCATGAGCAGGATGCGGCAACGTTGGTACGCGGTGTGGCCCGTGGTCTTGAGCATGCGCATCAGCGAGGCTTGGTCCACCGCGATGTGAAGCCGGGCAACATTATGGTCACTCCGGAAGGGATGGTGAAAGTACTCGATCTGGGCTTAGCGGGCTTTCTGCGAGAGGAACTCGAACTGCATAGTTCCAAGGAAAAAAACTCAAAAAAGGGGCGTATTGTAGGCACTGCGGATTATATTGCTCCGGAAGTGATCGAGGGCCACCCGGCCACGGCCGCCAGCGATATCTATGGGCTTGGTTGCACACTCTATTACGCGGTGACGCGTAAAGTGCCGTTCCCGGGCGGTTCTTCTGTTCAGAAATGCCATCGACATCTCTCCGAGCGACCGATGGACCCGCGGCGGTTCCGCCAAGACATTTCGGATGACTTTCTCAGTATTCTGAACGACATGCTGGCCAAGGATCCTCAAAAGCGACTCCAAACCGCGACGGAAGTGATCGAACGACTCGCCCCGTGGGGTGGGAGTAACTTGAGCGGAGCTATGCAAAAGATGGAGACGCCTCTTTCGGCAAGTGGGTTGCGGCTGGATACGGATCAGTCGCTGCAGGATACAGATCAACCGTCGGGTGGCTCACAGATGACGACCCCCCTGCCCCCACCGAGAAAAGGCCGGAGACCGCAAAAAACGGGCAGACTTTTTAAAGCGATTACCGAGGGGATCGGAGGAATGAGCGAAATTCAGTTTTATGCTTTGGTGGGCGGACTCAGCTTACTGATTGTCGTTCTCTTGATACTCCTCTTTTCTTTTTAACCAAACCGCTCAACGGACCAGTGGGTTCTGCCCGGCGGGTTTATTGACAGAGGACAGCACTGGCCTTTAGCATGGCAGCGTTCCTGGCCGCCAGCGACGCTTTGGTTTCCGAGAACAGGTGGCGTAGCTCAGTTGGTAGAGCAGCGGACTGAAAATCCGCGTGTCGCTGGTTCGATTCCGGCCGCCACCACTGACTTCTTCTTGCCGACCCACGAGAGTGCCACGTGTTTAAGAAGGAATTTGCAGGCCCCAATGGGGCCGAATTTCTCGTTCGGTGCCTGGAAACAGCGGGGATCACGCACGCATTTGGAATCCCGGGTGCGAAGATCGATCCGGTGTTTGAGGCACTGCATGATTCCTCGATCGAGTTGATTGTCTGTCGCCACGAGCAGAATGCCGGATTTATGGCGGCAGCCATGGGCCGGATGACCGGCCAAATTGCGGTCTGCATCGGTACCTCGGGTCCTGGAACTTCCAATTTCTGTACCGCTTTAATTACCGCAACCACCGAAGGCGATCCGGTACTTTGCCTCTCGGGCGCCGTTCCTTTGAGGATGCGGCATCATCAGACACATCAATCGATGGACAATGTTTCTCTAATGCGGCCGGTGACCAAATGCGCATTTGAGCCAAGCAGTCCGGATGCGATTGGTGAGTTGGTGGCTGCGGCTTGTCGTTCGGCAAGGACCTCGCGGGCAGGTGCTGCTTATCTTAGCTTGCCGTACGACGTGATGCTTGCCGAAGCGAGTGGAGATCCACTTTGCGACGACCCACCTCAGCGCGGAGCGGCACCGGAAGTTTCCGTGCTTCAGGCAGCCGAACGGATTGCCATGGCCAGTCAACCAGTGCTCCTGGCGGGTGCCGCGTCGACTGCATCGGTCGCCGCTGAAGCCATCCGTGCACTCTTGCGGCATCGGCCGCTACCGATTGTTGGCACCTGGGAAGCGGCTGGACTCATCCCCCGCGACGCGCAGGATTGCTTTTTTGGCCGCGTGGGATTGTTTCCTAATCAACCGGGCGATCGACTTCTTGCCCAAGCCGACTTGGTGGTCACACTCGGCTTCGAACAAGTGGAATATGATCCCTCCACCTGGAATGAAGATCAAAGTGCAGACATTGTGCATATTCACGATCGCCCCGCAGATTTTGATCAATCGTATCAGCCCGAGCTTGAACTGGTGGGTGATTTGGGGGCGACGGTGACCGCCCTGGCCAGGGCGCTGCCTGCCCTTCCGGCCATCGATCAGAGGCCGAACCTGGCCACCTTACGGGCGGAGGTGGAATCGAGTCACAAGGTTCCGGACCATGGCGGGAAAATGCCCTTGCACCCGCTGCACATCATCGCGCAAGTCCAAGAGGTTGCGAATGAGGATTCGCGGACCACGGTCGTGTGCGATGTGGGTTCGCACTACATCTGGATGGGTCGTCATTTCTATTGCTATGAGCCCCGAAGACTGTTGTTCAGTAATGGACAGCAGACCTTGGGTGTTGCGCTTCCCTGGGCCATTGCAACCTGTCTTGCACGACCGGGTGAACCGGTAATTTCGATGTCGGGAGATGGCGGTTTTCTTTTCTCTGCACAGGAACTCGAAACCGCAGTACGACTGGGCTGTAACTTCACGCATTTGATCTGGCGTGATGGAACGTACGATATGGTTGGTTTTCAGCAGCAGGTGAAATATGGCCGCGCGACCGCTGTCCGCTTCGGAGGGGTGGATCCGATTTTGTATGCGGAAGCTTTCGGGGCAACTGGTTTTCGCGTAGAGCATCCCGATGAACTTGCCGGGCTTATCCGCCAGGGGCTGGAGACTCCCGGACCGGTCTTAATTGATGTGCCGGTCGACTATTCCGAGAACGAAGCACTGATGGCAACGCTTCACGACGATCCGCGGTCGCATTGAGCGCGTTTGAACGGATCACAAAGTGCCTGTCCCATAAAAAAGACTGCGAATAAAAAACCGCCCCGGCAGGTCTGCGACACCCGTAGGTGGCGCAGGAACTGCACATGAGCGGTTGTTGGCAAGTGGGACGAACCTGTGCGGTCGACCGCTTGTCTCGAATTGATCGTCTGGAACTAAACCATATCTTTCAGGTTTTTCAGCGGTCGCACCTTAATCACATTACGAGCTGGTTTGGCCTTAAAAATAGTGGGTTCGCCCGTAAACGGGTTGGTTCCCTCGCGCTCTTTGGTCGCTGGCTTACGCTGCACGACAATCTTACAGAGCCCGGGAATGGTAAACAGGCCGGGACCTCTTGAGCCGACCGACTTGCGAATTTGGTCACCCAGGGCTTCAAAAACACCGGCCACGTCTTTTTTCGTCAGTCCTGTTGCCTCCGCGATTCCGTTGAACACTTCGGTTTTCGTCGGGGCCTTTTTACCTGTGGCTTTTGCCATAGTGCTCGGTTCCTCCTAGCAAGGGATAAAAGAAGTAAGTTCGTCCGTCCGTCCCCAATCTGCTTAAAAACAAGGTAAAACAGAGGCGACCGGATGATTGAAAGGCAACTCGCTATAAAATACAAGCGGTATTTTGCAAAAAAGACTAAAAAACCCCCAAAAATTAAAAAAAATGAGCCGAGAAGGCACTATTGGTTTATCGAGAACTGTTGATGCTTTAGGTTGCGATCGACCAGGACAACCCCTGATTGAGATACAAGATGCGGTGTTGGCGCGGCGGGTCGCGACGAAGTATTTTTCTTGTCAGCACATGCGGTGTTCTTTAAAATGCTTGTGGAGAAAGAGTTTACAGCGGGACTCGGATCCCGTCCCGCAAGGGTCTCGTTGGATAATTCGAGAAATCGGCAGTGGGTCCCCCGCGGTCGGAAACCCTCGGTTTGGAACAGTGGTGTCTGAGGTACTCATGGTGCACTCTATCGCGTTGCGACTTAGCTTTCTCTTGGTGACGCTCGTCAATGTATGCGCAGCGCAGCCCCGCCCTCCGGCCGAACCGGGTAAGGAAGTCCAAGATTCTTATCGTCGCCCCGTTTTTCTTCCGCCCGATCGGCAAACGTTACGGATGCTCTCGACCGCAAAAGTACTCAGCGACCAGGGTCGCTACAGTCAGGCTGTTCGGCTGCTACAAAAAATCCTTGGCGAAGAATCCAACCTTGGGCGGAATGAAGACAGCTTTATTTCTAATAACGGAAATAAACGGGTGGAGGAAGATGGCTCTCAAAGTTTAAAAAGAGCGGCCCGCCGGATGCTCGGCAGCTTACCGCAGGCGGCTCGTGACTCGTATGAATTGCAGTACGGCGGACGGGCAGAGCAAATGCTCGACCGCGCAATTGTGAGGGGCGATATCGATTTTGTTGCAGAGGTGCAGAGGCGATACTTTCACACGCGAGCCGGTTATCGTGCGATGCTTTTGCTTGCTTACGACCATCTGACTCAGGGCAATCCCCATCGGGCGGCACTCTGTTTTGAGAAGGTCGCTCACTCACCGGCAGCTGCAGAATACGAACCAGAGCTTTCGTTGCTCTACGCCACCGCGCTCTACCGTGCCGGAAGGATGCTAGAAGCAGAGGAGGTTCTGTCTGCTCTGTTGGTCGCGCGCAAAACGGTGCACTGGAAGGTCGGAGATGCTGTTGTCTCGTTGCCTCGCGCGAAACAGGCGTGGTCGGATTGGTTAGCGCAGTGGGCGGGCAATGTGCTGCCGTTACCCTTGGAGACAGACTGGGTCATGTTTCGAGGAAATGCAACGCGGACGCGTTCGAGCAGTCCGAGTCGCCCGCTCATGCTCAGGCCGCTCTGGCAGCAACGTGTGGCGATGGATGCGCAGAATGAGGAAAGGATTGCCAAACTTGCAACCGCGCACATTGATCGAGCGGTTGCTGCGATTCCAGCGATGCAGCCTCTGGCTGTGGGAGAAACCATCCTGATGCGCACCCCCGAGCGGGTTGTTGCCGTTGATTTCCAAAGCGGAAAAATTGTCTGGCAGGTGGAGACGCGTCCGACAGAAATTGGTTTTTCG
>CAUZBD010000211.1:0-5147 GCA_963577795.1 Planctomycetota bacterium
GGTTTGCACAAGCATGTTTGCCTGAGGCAGGAGGCATTCTAACCGCCTCGGCTTTAGCTTGCCAGATTGTCTAACGTGCTGAAAGTTTCTGATCCAGGTTTACCGTTTTTTGTTGCTGTGATTCAATTCTCTGTGGTCCACCGGACCCGGACGCGGCAAAATTGTGCGGAGTTTACCCATGAAACTGCGATAAAATACAGTTCCCGCTCGGCGAGTGGTATGTCGAAAGTAGGTTGGAATACGCCCAAAATGCCCTATAATGTAAAAAGTGCCTTCCGGCCCTCGGGCCACCTTTTTCCTACCCTCCGCTTTGCTGATCGATCCACACGATCTCATGTTCTCATGGCAGTTTCACGTATTCACACACTTTTTCTTGCGACAGTGGTCTTTGGGCTTGTTTCTACGGTTGCAGTGTGTGTTTCGGTTTCGGCTGAGCTCGACACTAAGAGACAACCCCCTTTGTCGCGGAAAGAGGTGATCCGCCATTGCGGCCCAAGGACGGTCGATATTGAGATACTTGGTCACGATGCAGAAGGAAAATGGATTTCGCATGCTGCCGGTACGATTCTGCACGAGGATGGATATATCCTTACGTGTGAGCATGTGACTCATCCAGGCGATTCTCAGAAAGTCATTTTGGCAGATGGAACATCTTATCCCTACAAGGTGCTTGCCCGGGCAGGCGGTAGTTATGACACCGCCATTTTGAAAGTGGATCCGAAGGAGAAGTTACCAGCGGTTCAATTAGGCCATAGCGATTCGGTCAAGCTCGGCGAGCAGGCAACGGTTATTGGCAATCCCTCCGGACGGCGACACTCGGTGAAGCAGGGAGTGATTGACCGTGTCGCCTGTGGTGGTGGTACGCAGATCCAGATCTCGCAGGCCGACATTGGGCCGGGAAACTCCGGGGGGCCCGTTTTCAATAGTCGTGGAGAGCAGATTGCGCATGTGCACGTCAAAATCTGGACCCAGAAGAATATTTCACGGCACATTCGGGTAGATCACGTCCGCGATGCGTTTGCCAAAGTATTTTCAAACGAGGATCGTTATAAGCAGCGGCTTGGGATTGCGGTGGATTGTCAGGGGGATGCGGCGACCGTGCTGGCCGTGGAACCGGACTCCGCTGCCGCGGAAGCCGATATCCGTAAGGGTGATGTGATTGTTGAACTCGACTCGATGCGTATTGGTGAGGGATACCACTTTGGCCTAGCCCTCATGGATCACGTTGGTAGTGCCCCGCTGAGCGTGCGGATAAGGCGTGGAGACCAACTTATAGCCAAAAAGTTACAACCGAAGCCTCAGTAGCGTGCCTGGCTTGATCGACAATTTTGGCTGTGGGGACTAGATCTCTGGCGACTTACCGTCTGCCTTTGCCTTGAGGTTTTTTGCATTGAGTCGCTGCATTTTTTTGAGCGAATCAAGGATGGCACTGGCACCTGAGAGGGCATGGTTTGGCCGGGGGTGGGCCTTGTCGAACACACGGAGCATTTCTTGCGGTTCGATCGGGATGGCATCTTCGTTGATCGCTCCTTCCGGGTTGGTGACTGCGGCCAGATCGAGTCCCAGATGCCGCGCGAGAAAAGAATAGACTGCAATCCGCTTGGAGTGATTGTAATTGTGTTGCTGGTCTGGAAAGTGTGCATTTTCGACGAGCTCTTCACAGCCGAAAAGTTGGTAGATATTGCGAATGTAGGGAAGTTCGATTTTGGGAGTGTGCTGTGTCCAATCAGCACCACACGATACAAGCAGGAGGGGTCGGGGAGCGGCGAGCGCTGCAATTTCGGCATTGTTTGTGTTGTGTGTCGAACTCTTGTGGATCGGTAATCCGCTCTCGCACTTACACCCGCCATAGTAGTTTGCCGCGACCATCACGACGGGGGCCGAAGCGGTGATTCGCTCGTCTAAGGCAGCCAAAAGAAAGGTTTGCGTGCCTCCACCCGATGCCCCGGTAATGCCAATGCGTTCGGGATCCACATCCGGTAGGCTGCAGAGAAAATCGACAGCCCGGATGCTGTTAACGATCTGCATGGTCAGTGCTGCACCTTGTTGGTGTTTCATTTGGGTGCTCTCACCCCAGCCAACCATGTCATAGGCAAAAACGATGGCCCCCATGCGAGCCAACGTCGCACAGCGAATTTGATGATCGGGCCGGAATCGTCCGCCTCCGTTTTCACCCCCGAAATGTCCATGGGGGCAGAGAATACCCGGGTGTCCGCCCTTTTTTCCAAGCGGACGATAGAGGTTCCCGGTGACAAAAAAACCGGGAACACTTTCAAAGGCCACGTTTTCGACCGTATATCCTTGATGTTCTCGCCGGGCACCGCAGATCGGTCGCAAGGGGCTATCCGCAGGAAAAGGCTCCAACTCGGCACCCCGTAAAATACCTCGTCGCACACCGTCTGCCCGGTTCTGCCATTGCGGGAGGTTGCTGTATGTTTTGACATACGCTGTAAGATCTCTTTGTCCCTGGGCAGGAGAGACGTGAAGCGAGTGTGGTTCAATCCCACAGGTGATCGGCGTCTGGCCTCCGAGCAGAGCCAGATACAACACCGAGGTAGAAATGCGTTGCACGCATGCAAAAACTTTTTGATTCATGGTCTAATAATCAATAGGGAAAGAAGAACGGCCAACAATCTGCTACAATCTTCACGGATTGTCGTCAAAATGCAAAGACCCAAGGATTGAGTGCTGACGTACTATCGATTCTTTTTTTACCGACTCTTTATCGTTTTGTGAATGTCAAATAGCATCCCCCAAGTACTTAAGTTTCATCGGCAGCCAAAGATGGCTGAATCGACGTTGGTGCTTGCCTTCAGTGGCTGGATGGATGGCGGCGATGTTTCTACCGGAACGGTGATGCGACTTGTCGATCTATTGGAAGCAGAATCCGTTGCAGAATTGGATCCCGAGCCTTTTTATATTTATAACGTGCCGGGCCCGATGGAGGTGGCGGAGATTTTCCGTCCACACATTGAAATTGAAAATGGTCTGATTCAAAGTCTGCAGATGCCGACCAATACCTTCTATTGCCACGAAGATGGAAAACTTAGCCTCTTCGTAGGTAAAGAACCGCATCTGCACTGGAGGAGTTTTGGCGAAGCAATTTTTGAATTTGTCAGGACGGTAGGGGTCAGTCGGATCCTGTTCGTCGGCTCTTTCGGGGGTGCCGTGCCGCACACGCGAGAACCTCGTCTTTATGTGACTTGCAGCGATGCAGAATCTCTCGAGGAAATGGAGAAATACGGGGTTCGGCGAAGTGGTTACCAGGGTCCCGGCTCTTTTACAAGCTATTTGATGACGCAGGCGAGTCGAGAACATTTAAAAATGACATCCCTGGTTGCCGAGATACCGGGTTACTTGCATGGCACCAATCCACTCAGCATCGCAGCAGTCACCCGTCGGTTGGCAACAATTCTCGCCCTTTCTACGGATTTAGATTCGCTCCGTACGATGGCCACCGATTGGGAAATGCAGGTTTCGAGCAAAGTGGAAGAGGATGAGGAGATGGCGGACAAAGTTCGGGAACTCGAGGAACAATACGACAATGAATTGCTCGATGAATCGAGTTGAACAACCAACGTCCTTTCTCGGTCGTTGTTGACAGGTCTGTATAAATTTGCCCGAACAAGCTGTTTATTTGTTCTATTTTCCCTAACATGGTTATTTCCAGCGTCCAGAATATCTGGCGGCTCTTTGGATGAGAAATCGCATCTCAAGCCGATGAGGTCCATCTTCAACCTTAATTGGTCCGATACAATAGTGCTGTCACCGAACGATTCTATAGTGCTCTGCATAAAAAGTGCTCTGCATAAAAAATCGGTCTGGTAAGGCAGCTAGCAAGCAGCCAGAATATGGTGCCTGTTGTTCCGATTGACCCATGCCGTTGCCCACCGCCTTGCATCACACACATTCTCAGGCCGCCGAACGAAGGAGATCATTCGTGCGTCACCCTTTAGCCCGCATCTTAAGTTTATCTTTATTCTTCATGTTCTTTGGTCTGTTCCTGACTATTCCCGCCATGGCTGTCATGCCGGCGGCGCAGGTTCTTCCAGATACAACGCGCGGGTTTGTTTCCATTCCCGATTTTTATCGTTTGCAGGACGATTTTGATAAGACGCAAATTGGTCAGCTCCTGCTCGATCCAGTTATGGAACCTTTCTCCAAGGACCTTAAGCGGCAGTTGAAAGAAAAATGGAGTGATGCCCATGAGTCACTTGGGTTGACATGGACGGATATCGAAAATGTGCCAGGTGGTGAGGTTGTTGCTGCAAGGATTCAACCTGCTGAAAATGAATCGGCGATGGTGATGATCGTGGATATCACTGGCAAGCAGGCAGAGGCGGACGAATTGCTTCAGAAAGTTGCTGCCCGCATGACATCCCGCGAGGCAACGGTGGAACGCATCGATGTGCAAAATACCTCCCTCACTGTCTACACCGGCACAACCAAGGCAGACAAAGGCAATCAGGCAGTCTTTTTCATAGCACCGAATCATCATCAATTGGTCGCCGCCGATGACCTGGATATCGCAGAAGGCATCTTGCGTCGCTTTGCAGGTAATGCAACCGATAGTCTGGCTTCCGTTGCCGCTTTTGATGCCACGATGCGGCAGGTTGATAGCCAACAGGGAAATCAAGTTAGTCACCTCCGTTGGTTCGTCGAACCTTTTGGGTTTTTGGAGGCAACGCGGGCCGCAGATCCAAACTATCAGCCGAAAAAGGGAATCGATCTTTTTCAAATACTCCAGGCCCAAGGATTTGATGCGGTTAAGGGTGTTGGAGGTCTGATTAGTTTTGCCAGCGGCGAGCAAGACATTCTCCATCGCACGATGGTGTTTGCCCCCGCCCTGGAAAGAGAACCGGGAAATTCGAATACGGATAAGTATGATCTGGCGATGCGAATGCTGAATTTCCCTAACAGTGACTCCGCATCGCATCAACCACCGAAGTGGATTCCGCGCAATCTGGCGGCCTACATCAATCTCAATATGGATTTAGTCAATGCGTTTAACTATTCGAAAACGCTTGTTAACGCTTTGGCAGACGACGAAATTTTTGATGATGTCATCGATAGTCTGAAAAGTGATCCAGCTGGCCCGCAGGTTGACGTACGGAAGGATGTTGTGGCCAATTTGGGCGAAAATATTT
>CAUZBD010000212.1:0-5128 GCA_963577795.1 Planctomycetota bacterium
ATGGGGGCAATCCGCGAAATGGCTGGAAAATCTGATCCGTTGTCTGTGAATCAAACCGTCCGCTGGATCAATACCAAAGAAGCCCACGCAACAAATATCCAGCACACGATCAGCCAATACTTCATGACCCAGCGAATCAAAGCCGACAAGGAAGGTTATGCGAAGAAGCTTGCCGCAGCACACGCAGTTATGGTGGCAGCCATGAAGTGTAAACAAAACACCGACGGAGAAATGGCCGAGGCGCTCAAGGTAAAAATACTGGATTTCTACCGAGCCTACGAGGGAAAAGAACCTCAACTCCATTAGCCGCTGGATGGGGAAACAATTTCAAATATGCGTGCGACGCTTCCGGCGGAATGCAGGGCAACGTCTCAGATGAGCCCCACATTGAGGCCCTGTAAATCATCCGGAACAAAATGTCCGTCTTTGCGGATCAGTTCCCCATCGAAGTACATTTCTCCGCCGCCGTAGTCGGACCGCTGGATCAGGACGAGGTCCCAGTGAACGACACTCCGGTTCCCGTTGTCGGCGTCCTCGTAGGCCTGTCCTGGGGTGAGATGAAACGAGCCGCCAATCTTTTCGTCGAACAGGGTGTCGAGCATCGGATGACGAACGCGGTTATTGCAACCGATCGCCCATTCGCCCAGATACCGTGCGCCCTCGTCTGCATCGAGGACTTCATTCAGTTTGTCCGTTTCGTTTGCCGAAGCGGAAACAATCTTTCCATCTTTAAAGGTAAAGGCAATGTCATCGAACAGGGTACCCTGATATCGAGAAGGCGTGTTGTAGCGAATCGTACCGTTCACGCTGTCACGCACCGGTGCCGTAAAGACCTCTCCATCGGGAATATTCCGCTGTCCGTAGCAAGGCCGGATGGGGATGCCTTTGATGGAAAAAGTAAGGTCGGTTCCCGGTGAGATAATTCGAATCACATCGGCCGCTTCCATTCGATCAACAAGCGGAGCCTGATCTTCGGCCATTTGAACATAGTCTGCGGTGCAGACATCAAAATAAAACTCTTCAAATGCCTCGCAACTCATCTCAGCCGCTTGTGCCATGGAGGGCGTTGGGTAACGCAAGACAACCCATTTCGTTTTCGGAACTCGGATCTCACTATGGACCGGATACCACCAATGCTTTTGATACAGATCCATTTTTTCCTGAGGCACATCCGCAAATTGACTGCTATTTTCTGCGCCACGAATGCCGATATAGGCATCCATACGCTCCATTCGATTTCGCTCCAGCTCCCCACTGAGCGTCATCCCCTCCGACGTACCATGGCGGTAGAGCGACCGAAGAACTGCATTATTTTTATACGACACGAGGGGAACACCACCTCGATCGCTTACCAGTTCAACGAGACGACAGACAATTGCGGGGTTGGGTAAATCGAAGGCTTCAATCAAAACTTTTTCGCCATCGGCCACCTGACAACTGTGGTCGACAAGAATCTCAGCTAAGCGTTCAAGGCGGGGGTCATGCATGGAAAGTCCTCTGTTGCAAAAAATGGCTACAGGGCGGGGGCCGAGCAGTGGAGACAACACCGTCACGCTGAGATCGCATCATAAGAAAGGTAAGAGCCGACGACAATAACCGGTTTTCCTACTAGATGAAATTACCATCGACCATCGCCAAGGGAATCTATTCCCCCGGTAACTGATGCAGGCCGTACAATCGACTCCACAAATATCCTTTTTCTGACGCACATCACAACGCCAGTCGCCCCGCTCCTAGCGCACCTGGGAATGAATGTAAGTATTATGCAGATCGCATCCGATCTACGACCGCGGTTTAATCGTCCCAAACCGAAATCTTTTCCCCAAGCCACTGCCAAAGAGGCCACATAACCGGACAGGCGTTGCTTTGCACCGGTCGTACCGACCGCGTGATCGCATCCAGTGACCACCGCCATCGGTCAAGACCTCCATGGACTTATTCCGATCTCAAAATTATTCCGATTTCATCGGTGCCGGGGAAAGGAATGCCCCGTGCAGGGAGAATACTGCCATGCATCCAACGCGCAAACAACTTCCGTTTTTTGTTCTCATGCTCCTTCAGATTTTGGGCCCCACGCTTCTCGTTGCGGCACAAAAAGAGGGGGCACAAGATACGACGACGCGTCGCCTATGGACAGCACCACCGCGGCCCGCAGAGCGAATGGAAAGTGGCGCAGCGAAAGCCGAATGGCAACGTTGGAGGATGATCGTTCTTTCCAGGCGGCTTGATCGCAATTTGGAAGATTTTGAATCGTCCGCAAAGTGGCAATCGTTTTTACGCTTGCCTCGAGACATCGTGGTCCTCAAGAATGCCGGCGGGGCGGAGGAAGAATACCAGACATTGCAAACATCACTTCAACGGTTTGCATTAGTCGCGCGTGACGATCATTACCAACAGATCGCCTCGCTTTCCTCGTTTCAGGCGGCTCATCGTGCGCTCAAAACGTATGCCGCCTCACGAAAAGAACCCCGCTTAGACCGCGAGGAGACGCCTGACGCAGAGACGCTCTCTTCACAGGCACAAAAGCAGGCGGATCCCACAAATCGCTGGGCACAAACTCCAACGATCTACCGCTTACCTCCTGTGCTGATGCCGGGCGAGCATCCTGAATTACTTACGCCGCCCCAGCAATTGCAATTGCCTCGCTAGTCTTAGCCAGTGAGGCCCGTTGATTTGCAGAGGGATTACCCATCGCAAATTTCTCTGACCGATTCCTCTATCTTTCCGCAGAGACTATCTAAATCAAGGTGATCTTCTCGAATTCCAAATGGCTCTTCAACGTAATGCGCGATAGCTTCTCCTGCAATGAGGAAGTAAGCGCCCACGACCGTCACAGGAACAGTCCAATAACCGAATTCTTCCACCAAAGCCCACGGTGTGAGAAGCAGATAAAGGACGATACACTGTCGCGTTATAATTCTCCATGATCGTGACATGAGAGTCGACTTAATACGCTCGCATGCTCCACAGATTTCTAAAAACATGTGGGCCTCTCGATCCATTGCCCAGAATTCTTCTGCGGTCACTTGCCCCGCATGGTTCCACTTTTTTAATTCCCCATACATCTGGTTGATTAGGAAATTGGGGGTGTGTTTAATATGGGCAGGCACATCAACTCCAGTTTTATTGGTATTGTGCGGCTGATCCCGAAGATGATCTTTCAACGCGTAGCTAAAGCTAATGATTAAATCGCGCATTCTCTGCAACTGCGCGCCATCGGCCGTGACAAACTGGCGCGTCTTAATCGCCAGATTCCGACTTATGTTGACCAGTGTTCCCCAGAGCGTGCGTGCCTCCCACCAACGTTCATACGCCCGATTAATCCGGAACAAAATCAACATACCCATTGCAAAGGTGAGTACCGCCTCGAGAGGGAGCGTCACGTTGGGCACATCTATGATTCGTGGATATTGAAGGCGCAGATAGGCAATACTGCTATAGAGCGCGACCGGAATCGTTAACAGCCATACGCGACGCAGGGCAAATGTCATAAGTGGCTTCCTCAAAAAGTGCCTTGCTTTTTCCAATACAATGTATTCTTCCGGGCGTTTTTAGGTAGTACACTGCAAATGCATCGGGACTACCGCTAAAAAAGTATTTTTTTAAACTGACAAATGTTTTGGAAAACTTTCCGGTAAAAAAAGATGCTCGATAGTCCTAGCTATTGTCAATCTGGCTCTGGAGAGTGACGCGTTTTTTGTTGAGTGGTGCCGTTGTATTAAAAAGTATTAAAAAGTGAGCGTGCAACTAAGTGAGAAAGTACATAACAAACTGTCTGATTCCGGAAAAGTATTTGATAGTACTGCTCTTTACAGCGCTGTTATTTGTCTGCCTCGGATTGCCTCTCTTGCGCGACCAGAGTCCTGATCGGCCTGTACTCCTCAACCTCAGCCTCACAGTAATCCTGATTCTCGGTTCTGTAGGTGGGTTCAGTCGTCGCGTTTGGGTATTGATTGGCCTCCCGGCAATTCTGATTGCGGTTGGTTTTACGTGGACTGGATTATTCGTCGACTACAGTTGGTTATATGTGACAAACTGCCTGTTGCAAGCAGTCTGCTTTTTAGCGATGGCTTGCCTGCTTCTGTATCGCGTTTTTACCGAGCACTTCGCAAGTTGGATTTCGATGCTTGGGGCTGTCTGCGGTTACCTCTTGATCGGCCTCTGCTGGACCATGTTGTATGCCGCACTCCTTCAACTACATCCCGATGCGATTCAATTTAAAAACCACCTGACTGCTCCGATTGGGATGAACAATCAGATGAGTACCTCTTTTTCCCAACTCGTTTATTTTAGTTTCGTTACAATGTCGACGCTCGGATATGGCGATATTGTGCCCCGCATTCCGATTGCGCTCACGCTTACGTGGACAGAGTCGGTGATCGGGCAATTTTATCTTGCCGTCCTTGTTGCTCGGTTAGTCGGAGTCCTCCCCGCCTCGCGTTTGCTTACCCCGCCAGACAAAAGTGCTGCAAACGAAAAATAGGGCCTCATCAGACAGGGTGGCCACCACCTACCGGGTTCTTGGTGCTACCGGGTTCTTGGTGGTTTTCTTGGATCTGCAATTCGGCGAACTAGGGAAGAAACCCGCGCTCGCGAAGTTCCTGAATATTGCCGGGGGCACTCTGGAATACCCGCTCCGTAGCATAGCGGAGGATGGCAATTCCGGCCAGATTTTCCGGGGCGGTCAAAATGGCGACCTGGTCTTCCTCATCCTCATCAAGGCGACGATTTATTTTTTCGACAGCAGCATCCATGCTGTCGTATACCACTTCCTGCTGACGACTTTGATTAAGAAACTTTAGGTTTGAAAACTTTGCCGTCCGAGCCAATAAAAATTCGGCCATGCCTTCTTCTTCACTGTTTTCAAAAAAATCATGGAACTCGGGGCGACTATTTCCGGCCGTTAAAATCATCGGGCGATTAATCCGCACATCACCCCGTCGCACTGAAAGTGGATCGGTTCCCTCTTGATTCCCACAGACCAGGAAGTAAGGAAGTACCGATTCTCCAAAAGTAAACAGAGAATTAGGCACTGGGCGGACAATGGAGACCGCCTGCCAGGCCTCGTAAAACATCTTCTCTGGGTCAAACTCGTTAAAATCCATTCGGCAACCATTCAAAAAGGGAT
>CAUZBD010000213.1:0-5123 GCA_963577795.1 Planctomycetota bacterium
CCATTGAAAGCGCAGCCATCTGATAATCGGGTACTTCCCCGCGCACAAACGCGTTGACGATCCACTGGATCTCATCGTTGGTGAGCGCGCAAGCATCTCTTTTTTTAGCGATGATCTCTGTGACATGCATCATCTGTAAACGTACCCTACTTGAACTGGGAAGGTTTCAAACGGTTTCATTCTTGCCTGTCCCATGCTTTGACTTCAAGCTCTTTACGGGGGAATCCCAGCTTGTTATGGATGCGAATGGAGGACGCCGAGCAGTATTTTGCCCATTTTCTCACCTGCCACCGATGCGGTTTGCAGCACCTCTTCCGCCGTTGTTTGACTGAGCGCATCGGGACAACATACGTTGGTAATTGCCGAGAGTGCCAAGGTACGCACCCCATGGGCTTCGGCGATGAGTACCTCAGGAATTGTCGACATCCCCACTGCATCGGCTCCCATGCGGCGCAGATAGCGATATTCGGCGCGGGTCTCGTAATTGGGCCCCAAGTGTCCGGCATAAATTCCCAGCGGTGCTTCAAAATCGTGCTGCCGCGCGATGCTGCGTGCCAATCGATTGAGCTGCGGATCGTAGGGGCGCAGCGTAGACTGCATCCACACTCCTGCCGGTTCTGCGGGTAATCCTTCCTGGGGTCGCCGATTCATCCGATTCAGATGGCCACTGAGGACCATTACATCGCCTGCAGAAAAGTGAGGATTGAGTCCGCCAGCGGCATTGGAAACGATTAGTGTCTGAATACCCAACAGGCACATCACCTGGACTGGGAGCGTGATTTGATTGACCGGATGCCCTTCGTAGAGATGTAACCTTCCCTGCATGACGACCGCATTAACGCCTCCCAGCTGGCCACAGACAAATCTTCCCTGGTGTCCAATGGCGGTCGAACGGGGAAAATGCGGAATTTCTTCATAAGAAACTGCTGTGGGATCCTCTACCGCTTCTGCGAGTCCGCCGAGACCGCTGCCTAAAATAATGCCTACTTGAGGTGCGCGTGCCCATTTTGATTGGACATAGTGTGCCGCCTCTTTAATGGCATCGCTTGCAGCGAGTGGATCTTTACGCATGGCACATTTGCCCTGCCAAGGCATCCTCTTTTACGATGAGCGCTCTCTATCCTCTGCCAATCTGCCCCACAACACCTGCGACCAATTCCCGCAGCTTCGGTTCAGCAGCATTGGCGGTGGCGATGATCTCTTCCACGACTGCCTCTTGAAGGGCATCGGGAAGGCACATATCGGTGACGACAGAAAAACCGACCACCTTGAGTCCACAGTGTACCGCTGTAATGACTTCGGGTACGACCGACATGCCGACCACATCCGCGCCAATCAGGCGGAGAAAACGGTATTCGGCCCGTGTTTCGAGATTGGGGCCCGTGACGGCCACCAGCACGCCTTTATGGGCCACAAAATCACATTTTCGCGCAATCGCCAGTGCCGCATCGACCATTTCGAGGTTGTAAGGCTCGGACATATCAGGAAAACGCGGGCCGAGTCGATCGTCGTTGACTCCGATCAGCGGGTTGTCGGTCATCAGGTTGATGTGGTCTTCGACCACCATGATGTCGCCCGCCCGGTAGTTGGGGTTCATTCCGCCGACCGCATTGGAGGCGATCAGCCACTCGGCTCCCAGGGCCCGCATGACCCGGACCGGGAGGGTGATCAATTTTGCCGCATGCCCTTCGTAAAGGTGAACGCGGCCCTCCATCGCCACCACTGACACGCCCTCGAGTGTGCCACAGATGAGGCGTCCGCGATGGCTTGTTGCGGTCGAACTGGGAAAATGCGGAATCTCTTCGTAATCGATTTCGGCAGCGATTTCGATTTGCTCGACAAAGGGTCCCAGACCGGTGCCGAGGATGATGCCGGCCCGTGGCCGCTCGCCCCACCTTTCGGAGATAACGGCGACCGCTTCCTCGATTTTTCCATAAAGGTCAAGCATTCTGTTTTCCCGCCAACAGGCATCTGGTTAGTAATTGGCTGCAGAGGAGGAGGATGTTTGCTCCCCCTGCTCTTCCCGCACGAGCGCTTCGGTGCTGCTGGTGCCGAGTCGCGACGCGCCCAATTCGATCAACCCCATAGCATCAGCAAGCGATCGGATTCCGCCCGAGGCTTTCACGCCGCGGGAAAAATGTTTTCGCATCAGGGCAATATCCTTGCGTGTGGCGCCGGTCGACTGCAATGCCCCATCTTCGCCTTTGACAAAGCCGAAACCGGTCGATGTTTTGACAAATTCGGCCCCGGCTCGCTCGGAGCAGCCGCAGAGCTCAATTTTTTGTTCATCATTTTGCAAAAGCCCCGTTTCAAAGATCACCTTGACGATGGCATCGTGTTTCGCGGCCACTGCCACAACCTGGCGAATATCTTCTTCCACATAAGCGTAATCTCCGGCGAGCGAGCGGCCGATGTTCACGACCATATCGAGTTCGACCGCGCCATCCTGGCACGCTTGCTGAGCTTCTGCGGCCTTGGCGGCCGTGCTGGTTCCGCCATGAGGAAAACCGATCACGGTCGAGACTTTGACGCTGCTTTCAGCCAGTAGCTCTGCTGCCCGCTGCACCATGCTGGGTTTGACGCAGATGCTGGCGACTCCATATTTGTCGCACAAGGTGCAGGCGGCCTCTAAGGCTGCGAGTGTCTGCGTGGGGTGCAAAACGGCATGATCGATGTATTGGGCGATGGATTCGGTCATCACGCAGTATTTTATAGGGATTGTTATTACTGCGTCAGGAGGCAAGACAAGAGTCGCGGATGGCCCTTTGTTCGATGGTGGATGGTGAGAGAACCCTACCCGGTCATTTCTGTCGGGTTACTCGCGATACTCCACCTCACCACCAGACCGCGTAAAGCGATTGACAAAGACATCAATCGGCATATCCTCAGACTCAAATTTTACGGCCCCATCGCCGTAGAGAATCGTTGCCCCATCTGGATGAAAACTATAGACCTCACCAATATTTGTGTGGTTGATAAGTTTATCCCGATTGAACGTCTGGCTTTGAATCCCCGGGTTCAATTTCATTGAAGCTTTCCAATTACTCCATTGCGTGAAGGTATCGTAGGCGTTCCCGTAGGGTTTGCCATCCAGGTAACGATAAGGTTTTCCCGCGGATTCAAAAAGCAAAAAGGTATTTCCCATCCCATCGGTGATCGCTGAAGTTCGCATCTTCTTATTTAAAGAGAGCAGGCCTTTTCCAAATGAAGATTTCTGTCCATCGTAGTTATGATTGTTTGCGTAGTGGCTATAAAGATCTTCGTCAATTGCATAGGCCGAACAGTAATCGGTTGCCGCATGTGGATAGTAAAAAGTTCCCGTACCTTGTGTGAGATCATCATCACGCGCTGGCGCCGAGGAACACAAAAACTGAAATGCATCTTGCTCGGCAATGCGTTCATTCGTAACGCTGAAGTTATTGCTCGTAAATCCCATCCGCTGTTTAAAAACTTCTAGTTCAGCCGCAGAGAGTTCATCTTTTCGATTGGTCGTATCGTTCCAGTCACGCTCCATATCAAAAATATCGGCGATGTAGTCGAGTTCTAGATAGGGAAGGATGTAAGCAAGAACATTATAGCGGGGTGCTTCTTCGAAATCCCCACTGGTCGCGCCTGTTGCGGCTGCAGGAAATGCTCCATAACGAGACTCATATTGCTGCATTCCCATGCCCAACTGTCGCATTTGATTGGAACACGCTGCCTGTCGCGCTCCCTCACGCACCGAGTTGAAAGCCGGCAGCAAGAGGGCCATCAAAATACCGAGGACGATAATCACAACCAACAATTCAATGAGCGTAAAACCGCGTTGCCGATGGACCACCAAATTTTTTGGATGCAGGTGTGTGGAAAGATACATTTGAAAATTCACTAATTTTATTGAAAGGATTTATTCCTCAACATCCTCGTTCTCTTCAGAAACAAGTTGAAAAGTTGGGATCACAATTGCTTTGATTTCTTCCTCTTCGGTCGGCTTTTGGATTAGGACCTCGAACTGAGGATTTTCACGAACACCATACACTTCACGTAAATATTCCCAGTTTTCAGGATAGCTGTCCGGCTCGGTCATTGCATCCGGTACAGGCCAGCGCACAAGGACACTATATTCACCCTCAGGAATACCATCCCCCGCTGTGTACGTGGAAAGAAGATAGTCCCCTTGTTCGTCAACACTGCAGGTAGGACTAATCTTTCGGGTAGCATCGGTGGGATTTGTTTGTACAAACTCAACGTAGGCACCAACGGCGGGATTCCCATCGAGGAGCACTTTACCTCGGACCGGTAGTACCGGTACCCGGCTTGCATCTCCTCCACCGCACCCTACAAAAGTGGCGATTACAAATATTGGAAGCATAGGTCGGCAGATATCCATCGCGGGACCGTTCCTCAAGTTTTCTAAAACCGGCTTTCAAGACAGATTTATACTATCCGCTATCGCCCTCACCACGCAACCAACACACGTTTATACGCGAAATGAAGCTACAGATGGAGGAAGTTCGTGTGGTCGCTCAGCACACCGCTCGATATACTGTTGCCTTCCAGCAAGAGCCAATCGAGTGAGATAAATTGGATTTCTGATGACCGAAACCAGCAAAGCCAGTGACACTCCCAAAACGAGTCCGGTCGAAAAGTTTAAGGAAGCTAGCCAATTCCTTCGCGGAGAAATTCCCGAAGAACTGGTCGATGAAAACACTTTTTTTGGTAAGGGTAGTATCCAACTCCTCAAGCATCACGGTAGCTATCAGCAAGACAACCGCGATGAACGCAAAGCGGCCCGGGCCGATGGACGGGGCAAGGCCTACTCGATGATGGTCCGCACCAAAATACCAGGCGGCAAATTTACTGCCCTTCAGTTATTGGCCGAACTTGATCTCTGTGATGAAGTCGGCAATACCACGCTGCGCGTGACAACACGCCAAGCACTTCAGCTTCATGGGATCCTCAAGACCGACCTGCGAAAAACAATCCAACGCATTAACGAGGTACAATCCTCAACCCTCGGTGCTTGCGGTGACGTGAACCGGAATGTGATGTGTTGCCCCGCCCCCTTCAACGGCGATCCGGTTCGGGCAGAAATGCAAAAAATGGCAGATGATCTTGCCGAACATTTTGCCCCCCATACCAGG
>CAUZBD010000214.1:0-5120 GCA_963577795.1 Planctomycetota bacterium
TCTTTATGGTCAGGATCGGGGTAAAATAAACGCAATTGTGGATGGGGCGTATAAAGACGATAGCTCTCTCCATCCGGCACAAGCTGACCGCTAGAAAAATCGCCTTCAAGGATTGGGTTCTTTGGGTATTTATGCCAGTGGAGAAGATCGTCTGATACGGCAAGGCACATTCTCCAATCACCCCGCCACTCGGGATCGGCGTTTGCATGATAGACCGCATAATAGCGACCATTAATTTTTATAATCTGATTGAGCGCAATAGCGTAGCGATCGTAAGCATCTGGGCCGAGTTTAATTACGGGTTCATCCTCGATGTTCGTCCAGACCTTTCTGTCTTTTGACGTGGCGAGCCATACACCACGATCCCCGCGTTCATAAAATAAATACCACAGGCCTTTGTCGATAAAAAGTGTTGGTGTTCCATACGGACCATCGCCAATAGGATCGCCATTTTTTTTTCGCACATCCAACTTACGATAATCTGTCCAATTCACTCCATCGGTGGACGACAGCGTATGCGCTAAATCTCCCCTTCCTTCGGCGACCATAATGTACTTTCCGTGATGCTTGAGGACATGCACATCCTCAACCCATTTATTTTCCAGTAAAGGGGCCTTGCTTTGCCTATGCCAATTCACCCCATCTCGACTTGTGGCATATCCCAATCGTCTTAGATCGGTCTGCCCGAGGTTATAGCCCGTATACCAGAAGTGCCATTTGTCGCCTTCTCGGAGAATGTAACCGCGCTCGCGAATCCGTTCATCCCACGCACCGGAGCCGCCGCCGATAAAAACGGGGTTCCCCGGATCCGCCTTCCAGTGAAGAAGTGCAGCGGGGAAATCAGAAGGTGGTTTATCACCATCCGCCCGCCCGCCGTCGGGTGCGCATGCGAAAAACAATAAAGTCGAAAGAATGGTTATGAGGGAATATTTCATCTGCGATTTTTTGTTGACCGGTAACGATTTGTTGCGTGCCAGTATAAAACCCGTTCCCTCGCGCTCGCAATCACCCGGATTTACTGTTCTCCACGATAGAGGTGTTGTTTACCTATCCGGGGATTCCAGGTTAAAATGAAACAATGCGTGCTTTACTCAGATTTCCGCCTCTTATTTCGATGGTTTTGCCTGTCGTTGCAATTGTTTGCTGCAGACCGGATGCGGTCCTTGCAGAGGGCGAAATAAAACAACCTGCGAGTCGTATTTTCTTCCAACAGAAGGTTCTTCCGCTGCTCGAATCGCGATGCTATTCCTGCCACGGACCCCGAGGTGTGCGCGAGGAAGCCAAACCGGCAGGAGGGCTGCTATTAACCTCTCGTAAGGCAATTTTACGTGGCGGCGATACCGGGCCGGCCATGATCCCCGAGGATGCCGAGGGAAGTCTCTTGATGCATGCCGTGCATTGGCAGGAACTAGAAATGCCTCCCGACACCAAGATGCCCGATGCAGAGATCGCCATCTTGGCACGGTGGATTGAGTCCGGTGCACCGTGGTACGGTCCTGCGGAAGAAACTGAACTGACCACCGAACCCTTCCCACTGGAAGAACGCAAGGAGAACCACTGGTGCTGGCAACCACTCGCCATGCCCACTTTACCGAACCGTACGGATCCTGCTTGGAGTCGGAACGCAATCGATGATTTCATTGCCCGTGCACGAGAAAAGATCGATCTGGCGAGTGCCCCCGATGCAGATCGCCACACGCTCGCAAGGAGACTCTACTTTGCCATCATCGGACTCCCTCCTACACCCGAACAGCTTGATGCCTTCCTAGCGGACTCGCGTGACGATGACGAAGCAATCGCCGCACTCGCGACGCAGTTATTGAATTCGCCTCACTTCGGTGAGCGGTGGGGACGCCATTGGCTTGACTTGATACGCTATGCAGAATCGAGAGGACATGAATATGATCACACCACACCGAATCCATGGCACTATCGCGACTATGTCATCCGCGCCTTCAATGCCGATTTGCCCTTCAACGATTTCTTTATTGAACACGTTGCCGGTGATCTTCTCTCCCAACCACGTACACACGAGAATGATTCTGCCAATGAATCTATTTTAGGAACTGGTTTCTGGTATTTAGGCGATTGGATTCATTCCCCCACCGACATCCGCGCCGATGAGATGGATCGTATCGATAACCAGATTGATGTATTTGGTCGCGCATTTCTAGGACTGACGATTGCATGCGCTCGCTGCCACGACCATAAGTTTGACGCAATTTCAAGCCATGATTACTACGCACTTGCAGGCTACTTGCAAAGCTCGTCTTATCGTCAAGTACGTTTCGATACGATGATTGATAACCAGCGGATCGCCAAAAAGATATGGGCTGACCGAAACGACCTTTTTGCCGATGTAACAGAACGACTGCAAGACAACTGGCAAACAAATAAAAAGCTTATTACGACGGAATTACGGGCGGGCTTAATGACTCCCGAGTCCTCTTCGGATCCGGTCGGCTGGAATAAAATCCTCTACGACGCCAAAAATGACCCTAGCCATCCACTGTACGTCATTGCAAAGGTGGCTGCCGTCCCGCTTGATAAACGCGATGCCTACTGGAAAAGCAGACTGGAGCTGATCCAACAAGCGAACGCAACACATTTGGAGCAGAACAACAATCGCTTTGTTTTTGACTATATCGGCGCAAAGCAATTACGGCAGGATGGTTTTGCTTTCGGCGATCGCCCTCGGATGCCGGGTGAACTTTGGATCGCCGAACGGCAAGGATCGCCACAATTACAAATTGCCATTCATCCTGTCGCACAGCATGATCTGCGCTGGCCTACTCTTGCATTGACTCGAGGGACCCAGAAAGATCAGGGATTTCTAGAAGACCTCAATCGACCAGGCCGTACACTTAAAACCGACACTTTCGAACTGGATCACGCCGTCCATTGCCTCGTACGGGGAACTGCAGGATTGCAGATTGTAGTCGCCTCCCATCGCATGATCAAAGGACCACTCCACAATGACCTCGTGCAAAAACTAGACACTGGGGCGGATTGGGAATGGGTCACATTCAAGACTCCTCGTTATACGGGCGAAAGAGCGCACATTGAATTTGTACCGGTAGCAGGAAAGCCATTCGAACTTCGACAAATTGCGACCGGTGCGCATCCACCGGCATTAGATCCCGTCGGGAAATCGATTGCGTTGGCAGTCGATGCGAATGGCGGCAACACCTTCAAAGACCGCGTCGATCAGTATGTAGACATGACCCTCAGCGGCCTCCAAAATACACTCTTTGCTAAAACGACTGAACACCATAACCCTCTGGAGCTTGCACTGGCGAACTGGGCAATGGCTCACCCGCACATCACGGAAAACCTTACCGGCCCGATTCAGTCTGTCCTGCTTGATTACTGCAATCGCGAAGACAGGCTTCTTGAAGATGTACGCACGCACTCGCGAACCGCGCTAGCGATCTGGGACGGCGATGCTGAGAATGAAAACGTCTTAATACGCGGATCTACAAAGAATCCGGGCGAATTAGTTGCTCGTCGTAATTTAGAAGCCTTGGGAAATCATTCGACCGACCCAGAATTAATCGGCAGTGGTCGCCTCCAGTTGGCGCAATCCCTCGCCGACCCTACTAAAAATCCTTTGCTGAGTCGTGTGATTGTGAATCGTGTCTGGCATCACCTCTTTGGTCAGGGGATCGTCAAGACCGTCGACAATTTTGGGCACCTTGGCAGCCGACCCTCACATCCTGAACTTTTGGATTATTTAGCGATTGATTTCGCCAACAATCATTGGAGCATCAAGGAACTGATCTACAAACTCGTTACCAGTCGAACATTCCGGCAACAAAGTCGCCCGTCCAGTCAGAGCGTCATCGATGTGGATCCTGATAATACTTACCTGTCCCACATGCCCATGCGACGGATTGAAGGAGAAATAATCCGAGACGCAATTCTTACTGTGAGTGGAAAACTCGATCCGACCGTGGGCGGTCGAAGCATTCCGATTCACTTGACAAAATTCACCAGTGGACGAGGTCGGCCGGCAAGTGGACCACTCGACGGAGATGGACGCCGAAGTATCTATCTCTCAGTGCGGAGGAATTTTCTCTCCCCCTGGATGCTCGTATTCGACACTCCTATCCCGCTTGGACCGGTAGGCCGTCGCAATAATTCGAACGTTCCCGCACAGTCCCTCGCGCTCCTGAACGACCCTTTTGTCATCGAGCAGGCACGTCTCTGGGCGCAGAAAGCGATCGCCGCAGGGGACCAGTCACCTGATGCGATTATCACGAGTCTTTACCGGGATGCCTTTTCACGATCGCCCACAAAAGAGGAACTGCATGCAGCCATGGATTTTCTCACAACACTGGCATCCGAGCGGAACCTAGGAGAAGCGGACTGGCCTAAAAGCGAAGAATTATGGGCGGATTATGCACATGTACTGCTAAATACCAAAGAATTTATTTACCTGCCATGACTGAGGCTATCATAAGAGAAACGCTCCGGAGATGGATTGGTGTACCCCTGTAACAAAATAGCTGCCACGCCGACGAGTCGACGGAAGATGTTGCGTCGCACGGCAACCGGATTTGGCGCATTGGCTGCGGCCGCGCTGCTGGCGGAGCAATGGCCCAATCCAGCGACTGCTGAGAATCTCCCCACACCATTTGCGCCACGCGATCCACACTTCTCTCCGCGGGCACGCAATATCATTTTTCTCTACATGGATGGCGGACCGAGCCAAGTCGACTCCTTTGATCCAAAACCAACTCTCGACAAAGAGCACGGCAAACCATTCCCTCTGGACATCGATCAAAAAACGCTGCAATTCAACAATATGGGCCTGACACTAAAAAGTCTCTGGCCGTTTAAAGAGCATGGGGAGAGCGGCATTCCCGTCAGCGCACTGTTCCCCCACATTTCTCAACATGTCGATAAAATGGCGTTTGTGCGCTCCATGACTTCAAAGTTTTCGGAGCATACGTTTGCCAATTATTTCCTGCATACGGGACATGGCATTCAGGGGCGGCCCAGTACCGGATCCTGGGTAACCTACGCCCTAGGCAGTGAATGTAGGAACCTGCCGGGATTTATTGTACTCAACGGCGGACTCACACCTCCTGGTGGGTTAGACAACTTCAACAGCGGCT
>CAUZBD010000215.1:0-5110 GCA_963577795.1 Planctomycetota bacterium
GCACCGATTGACGTCGGCCCGGCACTGCGAAGCGAACTCTTCGAACGCGTGCCTTCAGTCATTCTCACAAGTGCGACCTTGGCCATCGGTCAAAATTATTCGTTCGATTTTTTTACATCCCGAATCGGTTTGATCAAAGCGGAAATGCTGAGACTCGGAAGTCCCTTCAACTATGCCCAACAAGTAGAATTAATATTGGTTGAAGGTATGCCCGATCCCTCCACCGAGCGAGAAGCCTATGAGGACCAGTTGGTCCCTATGATTCGTCGCTATGTCGATCGGACTGATGGACACGCTTTTGTGCTTTTTACCAGCTATGCCTCCATGCGACGTGCGGCCAAAGCACTCACTCCTTGGCTTCGCGAACGCGAACTCGGTTTGCTCTGCCAAGCGGATGGGATGCCGCGAACGCAAATGCTCAAAAGATTTCGTGAACAACCCCGAAGCGTCCTGTTCGGCACAGACAGTTTTTGGCAGGGGGTCGACGTGCCGGGGGACGCGCTGGTCAATGTCATCATCACGAAACTCCCTTTCCGGGTTCCCACGGAGCCCGTACTGGAGGCCCGACTGGAGACTATTCGAGCTCAGGGAGGCAATCCGTTTGGAGATTATCAACTCCCCGAAGCAGCTCTCAAACTCAAACAGGGATTTGGACGATTGATACGTTCTTCGCAGGATTCCGGAATGGTAGTTATTCTTGATCCGCGGATTCAGACAAAAAGCTACGGCCAAGTTTTTCTCAAATCGCTTCCCGATTGCGATCTGAGTATTGAGCCGGCAAACTAGATTTGCCTAACACGGTTGGCGTCTCACCAAGCGAGAAAAACTAGAGCGCTCGACGAATACGTCGCTTGGGGCGACCCCCTTTTTTGAGCGGGGGAGCAGGCGGCTTGGCCGGTGCGGATTCTTCTTGAACAGGATCTTTTGTACGCACTGTTTCAAAGTCACCGATCTTATCGCGGATCAATAATTTATTAATCCGCATTTCGATGTCGGTCAATTCGCCACCCTCTTCCGGAGTGACAAAGGTATAGGCCACTCCATCTGCAATTCCATCTTTGCCCATCCGTCCCGTACGGCCTACGCGATGTACGTAATCGTCACAGAAAGTCGGGGTATCGTAGTTAATGATGTGCGAAACACCACTCACATCAATACCTCTTCCTACCACATCGGTAGCAATCAGAATCTGAATCTGATTCTCACGAAACTGCTGCATCACTCTATCTCGAGCTCCTTGATGCATATCCCCGTGAATGCAGGAAACACCAGACTGTTTCTTTCCTAATTTGATCGCTAACCGATCTGTTCCTCTCTTCGTACGGCAAAAAACGATTGCTTGTCTCGGTTTTTCCCGATCTATGAGTCGCTTCAGAAGTTCGTATTTTCGATCCTGATCAACCGTAAAATAAAACTGATCGATCGTTTCTCCAGCGAGTTCTTTGGGCGAAAAATTCAGCAACTCCGGATCGCGCATGTACCGGCGTGCGATTCGCTCTACTGGCCCCGGTACGGTAGCACTGAGTAAAAGTGTCTGCCGATCTTTAGGACAACGGTGTAGAATTTTTTCGATGTCTGGGCGAAACCCGATATCCAGCATCCGATCCGCTTCATCGAGTACGACGATCTGCAGACAATCCATTTTGAGGGTTCCCCTGGCCATATGATCCAGTACACGCCCAGGCGTCCCTACAACAACTTCCGTACCGCGACTCAATTTTTCTGTCTGGCCACGAATCGGTTTTCCGCCATAGACAGCCAATACGCGTGTTTTTCGCCCATACGCAAGTTTTGCGATTTCACCTCGAACCTGAACGGCCAACTCTCGGGTGGGGACAAGAATCAAGGCCTGCGGACTACCCCGCTTGTTGCCTTCGATACGCTCGAGTATCGGTATGGCAAACGCCGCCGTTTTTCCGGTACCCGTTCGAGCCTGGCCAAGCAGATCGCAGCCTTCGAGGGCCTTAGGAATCAAACCTGCCTGCACGGGAGTCGGTTGGGTGTATTCCACATGTGCAAGGGCATTGAGCATGGGCTCTGAAAGGCCCAAATCAGAAAAATCACTATCCTGCTCGTTAGAATCAGACATGCCAGAGCCTAGCAGAGCCAAAACGATGGGTCAACGCGAGTACCAAGGTGAAAAACAAGTAATCGTTCGGTCGCATGCGCGCGACCGGCTCCCTTTATCTCTTTTGAAAAAAAATCGTCAACGCAACGACCTATCCACCGGTCGCTTCTGTCTCTCCCTTTTCGACTGCCTCAATGTAATCGCGCCAACCGTCAAGCTGTTCGGCCGAGAGACTGTTTTCGCGCGTGATTTCGTGGAGCATTTCCTTACCCTCCACACTCACGGTAATTGTAAGTCGCCCATTTTCGAGATAGCGAAAGCGGACTTCAATGGGTGTATGCATCGCCAAGTTTGCGGGTAAATCACGAGCCACACACTGACCAATCTGCATGCAGTCTTCAGGAGAGGAACTCTCTCCTTCTATGATCTTGACCTCCACCGTCGTTTGGCCCTCGGATTGTGATTTAAACACGCGTTTTGCGCTTGCCGGTAATGGAGTATTCCGTGGAATCAAAATAGCGTTTCGCTGCCTGGAGGTTTTTGCATCCATCGCAACCACTCCAAGACTGTGGGAATTAATATTTTTGATCTTTAATGCCGGCGACTCCCCTGCTGTTTGCTGGAGTATCATTTGCGCACGTAGTGCAGCACCATGCGCCACCGCCTCGTCCGCCGAAAGGCTGCGATTAGGATTTTTTCCCGAGATCTTTGTAAGCATATCCCCTACCATGGGCATCCGCGTCGATCCACCTACTATCAAAATAAGATCAATACCGTCCCAGGTGAGTCCAGTAGCCTGCAGGGTTTGCTGTGTCGTAAATTTAGTCCGCTCCATTAGATCGCGCGTCAGCTCTTCAAATTTTTCTCTCGTCAACTCGACACGCAGCGCCTTTCCCTGGTAGTCACAGGCAACGGCCGCTTTGTCGCGGACAGAGAGCGTTCTTTTTGCATCCTCGCACTCCCTCCAGAGGCGACCGGAAGCACAAGCATCTTCCCGCGGATCGAGGCTGTGCTCGGTTAAAAATTTCTCGGCAACAAAGTCAGCAATCCGCTGATCCCAATCCCTTCCTCCCAGGAGAACATCGCCGTCGGTTGCCAGTGCCTTGAAATTTTTACCCTCGATTTCCATCACCGTGACGTCAAAAGTTCCGCCACCCAAATCGTAGACCAAAATGCGCTGACGCTCGGTAACTTCATGCTGATCATTGAGAATGCCCTGCTGATAGCCGTAGGCGATAGCGGCAGCGGTCGGTTCGTTGATAATATCAAGTACCTCAAGGCCTGCCATGTAGCCACTATCTTGTGTCGCCTTTCGTTTGACTTCATCAAAATAGGCTGGCACCGTAATCACTACCTTCTGGAAATCACCGATCAGACGTGCTGCATCCTGTTTCAGCTTACGAAGCACGAATCCCTGAATGGCTTCGGGCGGATATTCTCTACCCTCGAGCGTTTTGTGGTAAATCTTTTGTCCGAGATCGCGTTTAGAGCAATCTGCCACGCTCTCCGCATCGGTGGCTACTGCCTTGATTGCTTCCTTACCAACGATCACATGCTGACCATCGAATAGAACGGCACTTGGGGTTACGAGGTCTCCCTCCGAGTTCACAATCGTTGTGGGGCGACCGGTTTCATCGACATGTGCAACGGCGGAATAGGTGGTGCCGAGGTCAATACCAATCGCTTTAAATGAATCGTCCATCGATATGATCGCTGTACCACGGAGGCCGCCCCACCCGCTTGAACTGCGGATGAGATAAAATACGCATTGGGCCATTTTATGTAATTTACAGTCTTCTCGGAAGTCATCTGTTCCAAACCGGGCTGAATTTTCTCATCGGAAAACCGGTTGTTATGGCGACTGGTGGTTAAGTAGCGTGCCGGAGCGTTACAATACAGCAACCCTACAATGTGCCATTTCGGCATGAACTCGCATTCTTTACAAAAAAGGTTTCCCGGATTCCGGACCACTCGAAATGCAACTGATTCACGTCGCGGCAGCTTCGGTCAACCAGACACCCCTCGCCTGGGAGACCAATAAGGAAAACATCCTCAAGGCCATCTCAATGGCAAAAAACCGGGGTGTCTCTATTTTGTGCATGCCAGAACTGTGCATTACCGGATATGGCTGTGAAGATGCATTCCAAGCTCCGGGCGTACTGCATACCGCCGAGAAAATACTTAGAGAAATCATCCCACAAACAAAGGAGATGATTGTTGCCATTGGCTTGCCCAGAATGCATCGGGGGGGATTATTCAACACCTGCTGTCTGCTGGCAGATGGTCACATCATCGGATTTGCGGCGAAGCAGAATCTGGCCGGTGCGGGCGTCCACTATGAACCGCGGTGGTTCAAGGCCTGGCCATCCGGTACCGCGGGACAAACGGAGTTGGCTGGCCAAAGTTATCCTATCGGGGATTTGCTATTTGATTGCGGTGGCATCAAAATCGGTTTCGAAATATGCGAGGACGCCTGGACGGAAAAACGGCCTGGACGAGAATTGTCGCAGGCTGGTGCCGATCTTCTATTGAATCCTAGTGCAAGTCACTTCGCGTTTGGGAAACAGGAAATTCGCAGACGACTAGTCCTTGAGGGATCGCGGGCCTTCGGTGTCGGTTACGTCTACGCGAACCTTCTCGGCAACGAAGCTGGACGTGTGATTTATGATGGCGGTGTCCTGATCGCGAGTGATGGAAAAATGCTTACTGAGGGCTGTCGGTTTTCCTTTGAAGATATCCAACTCGCCTCAGCCCACATTGACCTGGAGGGCAGTCGAAACCGGCGAACGCAAACACAGGAAACAAGTCGGTCTGCGGATCAGATTGTTGAAATTGATTTCCAGTTTCCCAACCCACTCCCGACCAACACACTGGAGAATACGGCAGAGTGGGAGAAATCAGCCGACATCAAGGAAGAAGAATTTACGCGGGCGGTCGCTTTGGGCCTGTTTGATTATCTACGAAAAAGCCGTTCCTGTGGTTGTGTGATCTCACTTAGTGGGGGATGCGATTCATCGAGCGTTGCTACACTCGTCGCGATGG
>CAUZBD010000216.1:0-5102 GCA_963577795.1 Planctomycetota bacterium
CCTATTCGGTATCTGGAGGCCTTTCAGAAAGCGGGTAGTGATTCGTTGCTGATCCATGTGGAAGGACAAGCAAACCTTCACCGTACGGTACAATCAGCGAAGGATCTTGGCGTTCGGGTGGGAGTTGTTATCAATCCTGCGACACCTGTTGAGGCGGTCGATGCGATCCTCGACCAGGTCGATCAGATTCTGGTGATGACGGTCGATCCTGGTTTCGGCGGGCAGGCTTTGATTCCAGGTACGATGGAAAAAGTAGGTGCGCTTCGCGAGAAGTTGGATGCCGCAGGATTGGATTGCGAACTCTCGGTTGACGGTGGGATTAGCCCTCAAACAGCAGCGGATGCCGTGGCTGCCGGTGCAAATATTCTGGTCGCGGGATCTGCAATCTTCAGGTCGGAATTATCCATTGCGTCGGCCGTTGATGCGCTTTGTGAAGCGACAAGGAACTGAACCGAACGAATGGACAATCGTTGGGGCGAAGGAGTCTATCATGAACGCAGTCGATACGGTTTTTCTCTTCGATGTCGACAATACACTTCTCGATAATGATTCGGTGGCTGAAGATCTTCGCCAATACCTACAGAAAAAATTGAGTAATCAGGCAGAAAAGCGTTACTGGAAGCTGTTTGAGAAGGTGCGGAAAAAACTTGGCTATGCCGATTATCTCGGTGCGCTGCAGCGTTACCGGATTGAGCATCCTCATGATCATCAACTTCCTGAAATCTCTTCCTTTCTTCTGAATTATCCTTTTTCCGAAAGGCTTTTCCCCGGGGCACTTGAGGTGTTGCGATATTTTTCGACCTTCGGCACGGTAGCTATTCTGACCGATGGCGACGTCGTTTTTCAGCCGCATAAAATACGGCGTTCAGGCATCAATGCGGCTGTCGATGGACGAGTGATGATTTACATCCATAAAGAGCAGGAACTGGAGGATGTGCAACGACAGTATCCGGCTGAGCGCTACGTGCTTGTTGATGATAAGTTGCGGATTCTCTCTGTCGTCAAGGAAATCCTTGGTTCCCGCGTGACCACGGTTTTTCCTCGACAGGGTCACTACGCGCTCGATGAAGATATTGTTTCCCAGTACCCCGCGGCGGATCATACGATTGCGCAGATCGATGATATGCTTCAGTGGGATGCATCGATATTGAGCGAATGAAATGATGTGGGTCGCCTGGGATCCATACGGAATAGCTGTGCGTTTATAACAGATTAGGTGCAGAGGAAATCGAATGGCCGAGCAGCAGATACCATGGCGAGTTGGCTTTGTGTCTACCCGGATCTCGGGAACGGACGGAGTATCGCTAGAGATTGAGAAGTGGAATAGCGTGCTTTCCAGGATGGGCGTGGAATGCTTTTATTTCACCGGTCAATCGGATCGTCCGACAGAACGCACCGCACTGATTGAAGAAGCACACTTTAACCACCCCGAAATCAAGGCGATTACCGAGGAGGTTTTCAGTTCGGAGATTCGGGCGGAATCGCTCACGAATGAAATCAAACGGTTGACTTCAGTCATTCGGAAAAAACTTAAAAATGCGATTGACGATTTTAAAATCGACGCCATCATTCCTGAAAATGCACTTACCATTCCGATGAATCTACCGTTAGGTATCGGGATCGTGGAGACGCTTCAGGAGTCTCCGATCGGCTGTCTTGCGCACCACCACGACTTTTACTGGGAACGGGATCGTTATCGTGTTAGCAGCGTGCGGGATATCTTGCGTTATGCTTTTCCACCGGCACTTCCACAAATTCAGCATGTGGTCATCAATAGCCTTCAAGAGGAAGAATTTAGTCGCCGCACTGGTCTTTCCTGCCGGATTATTCCCAATGTCATGGATTATGCGAATCCACCACCTCCGCCGGATGATTATGCGCGAACTTTCCGCGCGGCAATCGGTCTTTCTGGAAAGGAGCCACTTCTCTTGCAGCCGACCCGGATCGTTGCTCGAAAAGGCATCGAGCATGCAATCGAACTTGTAAGCCGACTCGGTTTAAAAAACCCGAAACTAGTGATCACGCATGAGTCGGGGGATGAAGGGGATCTTTATCTTGAAAGAATTTTGGAATATGCCCAACTCTTGGGAGTAAACCTCATTATGGCGGGGCCTTGGATTGGTGAGCAGCGTGGTCGAGGTGCTGATGGAACGCCGCTGTTCACGTTAAGCGATGCACTCTCTCAGGCCGATCTAGTTACCTATCCATCGGAATATGAGGGTTTCGGCAATGCGTTCCTGGAAGCGATTTATCATCGCTGTCCTGTGGTTTGCAACCGGTATCTTATTTATCGTACGGATATTGAACCTTGCGGTTTCAAGGCGGTGACGTTCGATGGATTTCTGAGTCATGAAACCATCGCGCAGTCGCGCAAATTGCTTGAGGACGCTGACTATCGAAAGCAACTGGTGGATCACAACTACCGTGTCGCGAGTGAGCACTTCAGTTATGAAGTTCTCGAGGCGGAGTTGCGATTAATTATCGAAAGACCACAAAACATTTACCGCCTGCTCGGTCGCGGAATGCGCGCCAATCTGGATACGGGCCATCACAGATCGCTCAGGCAATCGTAACGCCCGGTTCAAGATACACATTCTGAATCGCATTCAGAAGCGCGACTCCCTCTGCAAGTGGTCGCTGGAAGGCCTTGCGACCGCTGATAAGTCCGATACCTCCGGCGCGTTTGTTGATCACTGCAGTCCTTATCACATCCGCCAGATCGCTTTCGCCGGCAGAGGGTCCTCCTGAGTTAATGAGCCCCATGCGGCCCATATAGCAGTTCGCCACCTGATAGCGACAGAGATCAATAGGATGGTCTGAGGAGAGTTTCTCGTAAACCAACGGAGATGTCTTCGCAAACCCTATCGCGTTAAATCCACCGTTATTAACGGGCAATTTTTGTTTGATGATATCTGCCTGGATGGTGACGCCGAGGTGGTTGGCTTGCGCCGTGAGATCGGCCGCGGCGTGGTAATCGGTGCCGTCTTTTTTGAATCCATCGTTACGTAGATAGCACCAAAGTATGGTAGCGAGGCCCAGGTTATGTGCATGTTCAAAAGCTCCCGCAACTTCCACGATCTGGCGATCGGATTCTTCAGAACCGAAATAGATTGTGGCGCCTACCGCTGCTGCGCCCATGTCAAATGCGCGCTCCACAGAACCAAAAAAAATCTGGTCAGAATGATCGGGATAGGTCATCAGTTCGTTGTGATTTATTTTCACAACGAAAGGTATTTTGTGGGAATACCGACGCGCGACAGCTCCCAAGACGCCGAACGTGGAGGCGACCGCGTTACAACCACCCTCAATTGCAAGCTTGACAATGTTTTCGGGATCAAAGTAATCGGGGTTCGGTGCGAACGATGCGCCGGCGGTATGTTCAATACCTTGATCGACTGGCAAAATAGAGACGTATCCCGTGTTGGCCAATCGACCGGTGTTCAATATCCATTGCAGATTTCCAATCACGCGGGAATTACGGTCCGTATCGAGAAATATGCGATCGACAAAATCTGGGCCGGGTAAATGCAGGCGATCTTTAGCAACGGTTTGACAGGTGTGTTCCAGAAGGTTGTCGGCATCAGCGCCGAGTTGGGTCCAAATTTGGTCTAGCATCTAGCGATACCTCTAAATGTCTCTAAAAAACAGGTAGCTACCGGGCGGAGTGCCCACAAAGAGGACTAAGTTACCATATTGGATGTTTCGTGGTTAGTATGCCTTGCCTGTAAAAATGTCGTAGAATCCTTCTGGACACTGGCTTTGTGTCGGGGCATGGCTTGGTGTGTAAAGCATATAGTTAGCAGAAGTTTCCGAGCGATCAATCCAAATTGAAATGCGGTGTGTGATGGCTCCGAGCCAGTATTTGTTCGGTGGATTTTCCGGTAAAGGTTTCTAATCCGGCCTGGGCTGCAAAAACGCTGGCCAACACTGCAAAATTGACGAGCTGAAAGCCTACGCTTAACATCCCCGCGCAAATAGATAAGCGTATGGATTCCAAGCTCCAGATCGCCGATGTGAACCGACGAGATAAGCAGTCGCGCACCGAGGACCAGCTCTATCGCCATCAGGATCATGCCCGGGTTGAGAAACAGCCACCGTGGGCTGCAATAGCAGCATGAATCGCAAGTAACGCCAGCCATCACGCCACGGCCACAGGTATCGTTCGCGCGAGCGACCATCGGGGCTGAGCGTAGTCGGCACCTCGCAGATTTTCATATCTTCCAGGGTGGCCTTAGTGACCATCTCACTGGCGTATTTCATGCCGGTACGCAGGTCCATCTGTTCGAATGCTGTTTTTGCGAATCGGCGTATACGACAATGAAAATCTTCAGCCGGGCAGCGGAAGAACAGACGTCCGATACCGCTTAATATCGGGTTGCCGACGTAACGATTCATTATCGGCATGACCCCACGCACGATTCCGCAGGCGAAACGGTTGCCCATTACCAGATCAAGGCCGACGCCGACACAGCTGCGACTTATCCGGGTGGTTAATTCATTATCGCTACGTGCGGCCGTGCGTGAGACGCCTAGGCTACCAGATTATACCGCCTTCGGTTATTATGCCCGAAACCGATCCCCTTTCTGATGGTGGGAAGAGTCGGGTAGGGATAAAAGACTATCGCTGGCGTTTTTATTGTTGCGTTAAGGGAATGTGCTTTCAGCGATTTTTATGGATAGAATCGTTGACGCAGAGTCAAAAATCCGCTTGGAACGCTAGGTTCGTGAGGACGCACGATGACAAAAGGGCATTGGCTGGTCTGGGCCGGACTATTTTGCTTGCTATTAGTCTTCGCGATCGATTTTCATTTTGATATTCGGCACCGCGATACCTTTTCCTGGATGGATCCGCAACAATATTACGGATTTGCTGTGAGCCTGCTGGAGGGGACCCGCCCTTACAACGACTTTGAAGTCGCTTCAATTTTCCCCTTTTTTGTGTATCCGGCAGTTGCGATCGATAATTCGGTCGCTGCAGCTCTCTGGACGAATTTTGTTTTTGCTCTGATTCTGGTTATTGGTATTCATCTGCTCTCTGCAGAACTGGCACTAAAAACCCCCTCGCCTTGGATCGCAGTCGTTGTTCTCTGCTCCCCACTTTT
>CAUZBD010000217.1:0-5091 GCA_963577795.1 Planctomycetota bacterium
ACTGACTGCAGCGAGGATATTCAAACCCTCGGCAATTCGTAGCCTTTACGATACTCGCGACCGAGTAACTGATTGGCCGCATTGTCGGGGATGGTCATTTCGCGGTCTTTGAAGCAGGCAACGTTGACCGGATCCCAGTAAAGGCGACGACCGACCCGATACGAGATATTGCCAAGATGGATTGCTGTGCAGGTCTTGTTATGCTTTTCGATTGAAGCTGCAGGGCTTTCTCGGCTGATAATGCAGTCCATGAAATTGTTGGCATGCAGACCGTATGCGTGCCGACTGCCCGGTTTATGAAAACCGTCAATCCGCGTTTCATTTTCAGGATTCCACGGTTCCGGTTTACGGAAATCTTTGGGGGCACCCACCACATACCAACCGTCATCCCAATTGGTGTAAAGCTGCCCATCCGACCCAGTGAATTCGATGCCGACGCCCGTATGTGCATTATGATTGTATGGCGTCAGTGCAAGGACGGCGGAGTACGTATGGATCAGAGGTGGTCGGTCTCCGACCGGCGGAAATTCATATAAGACTTCCAGAGTATCGGGTGTGGTGCGATCGTCGTCGATCAGGTATTTGCCTCCGAAGGCAGCGACGCTCACCGGATCGGGCGTGTCCATCGTCCACATCACGATATCTTGAAGGTGGATGTTCCAGTCCCCCAAAATGCCTCCCGCATAATCGTAAAACCAACGGAACGACCCATGAAATCGCTTCGGGTTAAAGGGTCTTGCTGGAGCTGGGCCGAGCCAACGATCGTAATTGACTTCTTTGGGTGCGCTTTGATCCGCCCATTTTCCAAAACCGGTCGGTCCCCACATGCCTCGATTGAAGGTCCGCGTTTTACTGATGACCCCTAATTTACCGGAGCGGACATACTCGCGTGCCGCATGCATGTGCGGTGCACTTCGGGTTTGTGTGCCGACTTGAACCACGCTCTTTTGTTGATCGCGGGCGCGCACCATCTCGCGGCCTTCAAGAATGTTGTGCGAACAAGGTTTTTCACAGTACACATCCTTGCCGGCCAGACAGGCGGCGATCGTGATCGGAGCGTGCCAGTGATCGGGTGTAGCGACAATCACAAAATCGATATCTGCCCGATCGAGTACGCGTTCAAACTCACCGTAAATGTCGGGCCGTTTACCTTGATGTTTTTCGATACGATCTGCAAACTCAGCAGAGCGTCGGGTATCGACATCGCAGACAGCCGCAAACTGGCAGCGACCCGATTCCATGAACTGCCCGAGCAAGTGGCTCGCAATCCCACCGCAACCGATAACCGCCCCAGTCATTTGCTCATTCACATCTTTCGCCCGCAGTGAATGTGTGCTTGCGAGCGTCGCAATCCCAGCTGCACCTGCCGTTTTCAGAAAAAGTCGCCGATCTTGCTGAGAAGTTTGTTGCGTTTTATGATCGACGGAGTGCTGCGGTTGCGACATAATGCGGCCCCTTGATTTCCAGAAAGGCAATTTTTTTTCGAGTACCCCGTAGCCATCAAGCTGATGACGCGTTGCACCCTGCCCCACATTGTAGACGATCGGAGATTTTTGTGCCGTACCCTACCGAAGAAGATTTCAGCCGATTTTGAGGGTGCTGATACGCAACTTTCCATCCTCGTGGGCGGTGGCAATCCGATTCTTTCTGGCATTGAAAGCCATATCGCGGGCTGCATCGGGTAGCTTGAACGCATAAAACTCATCTTCTTTGTCCAGATTCCAAAAGACGAGATGCCCGCCTTCCTTTCCACCCATCGCGACCATGAGCGTTTGATCGCCGATGAAAAAAGATTCCCAGGGGACAGTGGCCAAATTCCCCTTCGTCTTTTGCTCTTTATGGACTTCACCCTTGGCGAAGTCCAAGATCACGTTGCCCGGTTGGACCTCGCCACCCAGATAGTTGGGCGCCGCACGCAGTCCACTCACAGCAAGATATTTGCCGCTCTCATCGAAGGTAAGTCCACGGGTTCCGCCCAGATGAAGATTGTGGTTTTTGTCGATTCGGTGCAGGCTAGGTGTATGTAATTCCCGCAGCGACTTTCCCGAATCAAGGTCCCAGCACTGGATATGGCAAGTTAAATCGCCGGAAATCAATTGCTTTCCATCGGGATGAAAAGTGAGTCGATAGATATGGCAAGGGTGTCCTTTAATTGTCTGCAATAATTTGGCTTCGCGGACATCCCAGATTTTGACGGTCCCATCATTTCCACCTGTTGCCAGCAATTGCTCGTCGGGACTTAAGGCCAGATCGCGTATCCAACCCTGGTGTGCATCGACTTGCTTGACGATTTGAGGCTGCGCACCTTCCAGAGACCACCAGATAAGTCGACCATCACTCCCACCACTGAGAAGTGTTTGACCATTCGCGGTTGTGGCCAGTGCCAGAACCCAGCCTTCATGCGCCTGAAGTTCGGTGACGGGTTCTTTTTGCGCCGCTTCGCCTTTTCCGGCGTTATCACTCAGGGAAATTTTCCAGATATTACGATCCTGTCCCGCAGCATAGACATACTTTTCAGCCGAATCAAAGCAGCAACGCAGCAGTGGCTTGCCAACGTTGCGCTCCACAGTTACCTCCACCGTGGTCGCCAGTTGATTATCGGAACTTGAATTCGCCGGGGCATCACTCATGTTAATAAATCCTCAATCGGCCCATGGACAGGTTCAGCAATCGGTATGTCTTTACCACCAACTTGGAACGATTCGGTGGCATCGATGCCAATCGCAGAATAAATCGTATGGAACAGATCTGCTTGATTCATCTTACCATCCACAATTTCCATTCCACGTTCGTCCGTTTTTCCGTAAACGGCTCCGGCCTGAATACCGCACCCACCGAGCACCATCGACCAGGCTTTGGTCCAGTGATCGCGCCCCATTTGATTATTGATTTTCGGGGTCCGTCCCATTTCGGACATCACGGCGACAAGCGTCGATTCGAGAAGTCCGCGCTGATGAAGATCCTCCATCAATGTTGCAAACGTACGATCGAACTCACCGAGCGTTTCCAAATGGATATTGAAATTTTCGAAGTGGGAATCGTAAGCCCGGTGTCGGACTTGTATGCAGGGTAGACCGGCTTCCAATAATCGGCGTGCAAGTAGACAGTGCCGCCCAAAGTCGTGTGTTCCGTAGCGTTCTTGCTCGCGCTCTGGCTCCTGGGAGAGATCAAACACGTCTTTTTTGCGCGACATTCGCTCCGCCATCTGGTAGCTTGAGGCATAGGCCTCCGTATCGGCCGTGCGACGGCTACGGGTGAGTCGCTGATCGAGCATGCCGCGAAGAGCGGTGCGCCGACGGACTTCCTCAGCGGCTAAGCCCTCGGGAGGGGTCAAATTGCGAGGCGGTTTGCCACGGACCAGGTTCACTCCTGCATAACGGCTGCCCAAAAATCCTCCATGTCCCAGATGGTAGCTCGATGTCTGAATGACCACGTAGGGTGGTAAATCACCATCTGCCGGTTCTAAACGGCTGGCCGCGGCAGCACCCAGATAGGGAAAATCAGCGCCTTCTTTTAAATTGCGACCTGTTTCAAGCAGGTATTTGGCGGGAGTGTGGTCATTTTCTGTTGTCTGCAAACTGCGAATGACCGCAAGGTGATGCATTTGTTGCGCGGTATAGGGTAGCAACTCACTAATATGCAAACCCGGTACCGAGGTTTGAATTGCACGAAAGGGACCCCCCTCTTGTGTCCCCGGCTTGGGATCCCAACTTTCTAATTGGCTCAGTCCACCATCGAGAAAAATAATCAAAAGTTTTTTTTGACCCGTTGCGAGTTCTCCAGCGGATGCCAGCCCCGACAATCCACCACTGAAGAGAAGCGATCCACCAGCAACGCATGTATTTTGTAAAAAACTGCGCCTAGCCAACAGATGTTCTGCCGAACCACAATGATAATTCTTTTTCACAATGTGTCCTCAAAAACGAACTGACTTGTTTAACTCTGAAAGCGAAACTCTGTGCAGCTTAGTAATGCCCAGATTAGATCCCGAAGTGCTGTTTTCGGCTCTTCCGCCCGTGCCGCCAAGTAACCTCGCACAACGGCAGCCTCTTCGATGTCCGGTTTTCTGGACAGGATTGTCAGGTAGATTTTTTCTGCTAGATGTTCTGTGTTAGCGGCCGTAGAAGTTTCTTCCGCCCATTTTTGAGCCGCCTGCTCGATCCAATTCTGAAGCTTCTTACTGTGACTCAGAAAAAGAGCCTCTTTGGTGGTCGCTTGATAATTCCCATCGGGCTGTCCGTGATGATCGTGCACATTGACGATAAAATCGTAGAGGGCCGCTTCGACTTGCACATGCAAAGATTTGACGAGTTGCTTCTGCTGTTCGGGAACGGTCGTTTCCTCTTGGGCAGCTTGCTTTTTCTGCTGTTGCTCCTGCAATTGTTGGTTGAGGGCTTCACGCTTTTGATCGACAATGCCCAATGCTTCGGAGATACTCCAGGTAAGCTGTTCGGCCGACAGTGGCATGACATTACCGCACTGAAAACGATTTCTCCAACGCTTGGCAAGCTGTTGCCATGCTTCTTGGTATGCGGAGTCATCGGCGTCCCGGTCCCCTGCAGCAGCGGCCAATGTCTGGAGACACTCGAAATCGCTGATTTTTGCTTTAAGAGCCAGGAATCGGATTTGCTGTTGTTGATTTTCTGCCTCAAGATACAGCAGCTGGTCAACTAGTTCCTGCCGGCTGTTTTGCAAGAGGGCAACTTGCTCATTCGCTTCAGCGAGCTTGCTTTCCACATTGCTCTTGGTTCGGAGTTGTAAGTGCAATCGCTCTTGAACCGCCATCGATTCTTTTTTCGCAGCCTCTCGCTCGGCAACGATGAGACGATGTTGTTTGGCCGTTTGTTCGCTCAGCTGACGTAATTGTGGATCTTGATGTTCAAGTTGCACCAACTCTTCTGCTTGCTGCTTTAGTTTTTCAAGTTTCGACTCGGCTTGATCGAGTTCAGGCAGCACGGATTTATACTGAGCGGATTGTATTTCCTGTGTATCAATATTGCTTTGTAGTGCGGTTAACTCCTGCTGTACGTTCTGTTTTGTTTCTCCAAGGAGGCGAATTTCTTTTTCGAGCGCAACTAATGTTTTGTTGCT
>CAUZBD010000218.1:0-5090 GCA_963577795.1 Planctomycetota bacterium
GTCTTCCTTTTTGTGCGCCAAAATCGTCTTGCGAGTGTGGCGAGTGAAGGTTGGACCCGTTTCCAACAGGCGAGATCTTCCGGACTCGTTGCGATCTCTCAGCAACAGCCACTGGCATTGAATAACGCGGTCCGAGATCTTGAAGATATTGCGCGGGAATACGCAAGTGATCCCATCGCTGCCTATGCGCATTTGACCTTGGGAGATCTGCTGCTTCAGAATGGTCGCACCCAGTATTCGCTCAATAAAACCGCTGCGCGCGATGCTTTTCAAGCCGCTGCCCGCTATTACCAAATGGTAGTAGAAAGTACGAAATCACCCGACATAAAAAATCGAGCGCTGTTTTGTCAGGGCAAAAGTCTGGAGTGGCAATTAAAACTTAGTCAAGCAAAAGAGATCTATCAAAAAGTGTCCGGGCCTTATGGTCCAGAAGCGGAAGCACGTATTCGTAATCTGGATCACAAAGGGACGGAGGCGTTTTACAAACAGTTTGCCGAGTGGAAGCCGAAGCCGAAGCCGGAGGCGACAGGCGAAAAGCGCTACGATGGCGTCGACTTCAAACTTGAGGACCAGTCGCTACCCTCAGCGAGTGAAGTGGAAGCCGCCTTACAGCAGGTGGGTGTTGAGGATGCCGCCGAGGAAGCGGCTGCGGGTGGTGGCGAAGCACCTGCTAAGAAGACAGATTCAGAATCTGAAAATTCAAAGCCTGAACCAGAGTCCGTTGAGGGGGCAGGCGAGGTGTCCCCCGCGTCCCCATCGGCAACCCCCAAAAAATAATCGGTTTTGGGTGAATGTGGTGAGTGGGGCCATTGACGGTCGAAAAGGGAGAGGAGTGATCAGTGACCGAATCCTTTGCATCTTCTCAGCCGCCCTCCGCACAGAGCCATCCTGCGCAGAGCAATCGCACCTGGACGATCTCTGAGGCCGAGGCCGGCAGTCGCTTGGATGTGTTTCTCTCGCACCATTATGCGGAAATCAGCCGCACGTTTATCCGCAGTCAGATTGTCGCCGGCCGTGTTCTTGTCGATGATCGGAGGGTGAAGGTGGCCTACCGACTGCACGCGGGCCAGTGCGTCACCGCACTCCCGTTTGAGGAATCTCCAGCAATGCCACAGGCAGAAGATATTCCCCTTGAAATTCTTTATGAAGATGAGGATCTGGCCGTGGTGAATAAATCGGCAGGGATGGTGGTCCATCCCGCCAAAGGCCACTGGTCGGGTACGCTTACCAGCGCGCTCTCCTTTCACTTCCAATCGCTCAGTTCCGTGGGCGGCCCCACACGCCCGGGAATCGTGCATCGCCTCGATCGAGATACGACCGGTGTGATCCTGATTGCAAAAAACAATGCAGCGCATCAAAAACTGGCCGCCCAATTCGAAGCCCGCACAGTGAAAAAAGAGTATTGGGCAATCGTGCATAAAATTCCCGATCGCGATCGCGATGTGGTTACGCTGCCGATCGGTCCCCATCCGCACCACCGCGAAAAAATGATTACGGGCGAGAACATACAGCGCGGCAAAGCTGCCGAAACCTTTTACGAAGTGCTCGAGCGTTTTTCCAGTTTCGCACTGGTTCGCTTGGTGCCGAAAACCGGGCGCACGCACCAGATCCGTCTGCATCTTGCCCATCTCGGGCACCCGGTGTTGTGCGACAAGTTGTATGGCGGCAGGCCGCAGCTGACAGCGCGAGATCTTGATGCGACAGAAGCTGCAGACGAGGTATTGCTTCATCGCCAGGCATTGCATGCCCACAAAATCAGTATTGCCCATCCAAGCAGCGGCGAATCGCTTACCTTCGAGGCCCCGCTGCCGCGCGACTTGCAAAACGTACTCGAGCGATTACGGAAGACCAGGCAGTAGCCGTTTGCGCAGCGTCTCGCTATGCGTCGGCAAAGAGCAGCGACATCAAGTCGCTCGTCCCGAGAGTTCTGGGACTGAGCAGCAATTCACCCGCTTGGTAGCCTACCGTTGAGCCAAAATAGTGGGCCGCTGCGCGGACTCGCTCAAGCACGTGCGCTTTCTCTTCGGGAAACTGCGTCTTGTAGCACCCAATTGCGGCCATTTTTTTTTCGAGCGTGTGGCTGATATCCTGCACAAAATGCCCCGCCGCAGGGGGCAGTTGCAGGGATCCGAAGGCGATCGTGTAGTGGAGTTGGGTGTCAATCTTGTGGACCGGGAGCCCTGCGAATTGATCATCCCACTTGCAGAGCCGGGAGTAAAAAATCGCCGCATCGGTAATCTGCATTGCCTGCCAGTGATCGGGTGAGGCCATCGGAGTGCGGTCGCCAAAACCGAGAACCAGTCGCGGACGGTATTTTCGAAACTCAGAGGCCAGTGCCAGCCGCGCTTCGTGCGAATCGAAAAGCCGCCGGTTCGGAAGTTCGAGTGTCACGCGGGTCTCAACGCCCAGCGCCGCTGCTGCCGCCGCCGCCTCTGCGAGTCGCACCTGCGGATCCGGGCAGAGCGGGGTCGGTTCGCCGTTGGTCAGATCGATGATTCCCACGCTGTGGCCCTGCTCCACGAGGCGAGCGAGCGTGCCGCCGCAGGCAATTTCCACATCGTCCGGGTGGGCACCGACAGCCACGACATCCAATTGCGGCCAGGAATCTGCAGGATCAGTCATCGCAAGCACCCACTTCAATAAACGGCTTACCGGTGGAAAGACAAAGCTGCTTTCTCAAGCAGACGGTCACCGCGATTTTAAAGTGCTGCGCACCGGGCAGCAATGGTCTGAGGGAGCCGTTGCCTTGTCACAGGCGGCTTGCTAGCGGTACCACCGAATCGGTAGCATGGGCCCATGGCCGCTACGCCCATGATGCAACAGTACCAGGATGCCAAGGCGTCCTGTCCCGATGCGCTCCTGCTCTTTCGGATGGGCGACTTTTACGAGCTCTTCCACGAGGATGCCGAAAAAGCGCACCGCTTGCTCGGGATCACGCTCACCAGCCGCGACAAGAGCGAAAACCCGATCCCGATGGCCGGTTTTCCGCACCATCAGTTGGACGGCTATCTGGCAAAATTGATCGTCGCCGGTTGCCGGGTGGCGGTCTGCGATCAGGTGGAGGATCCGAAAAAGGCCAAGGGGCTGGTCAAGCGGGAAGTAACACGGCTGGTGACTCCCGGAACGCTGACCGACGAAGCGCTGCTCGATCCGCGGGCGAGTAATTTTTTGGCCGCCTGGGTTCCGGGCGAGAGCGGCGGAGTTGGCGGTCTGGCCTGGATCGACGTTTCGACCGGACGCTTTTATGCCGCCTCGATCTGCAGCGAGCAATTGTACGATGAACTGGCGCGGATCCGTCCGGCAGAGTTGTTGCTGAGTGAAGCGTCGGCCGAGGCAGAACGCGAGGGCGAGTGGTCGCAGACGCTGCGTGCAGGCTGGACCTTTTCCTACAAGTCCGCGCTGCAACTGCTCGAAAAACAATTCGGCACCCAGTCACTCGAAGGTTTCGGCTTCGGTGCGCCGGATCAGGCAGCCATTTGCGCCGCGGGCGGCATTTTAAACTATCTGCAGGAAACGCAGCGGACCGAGCTTGCCCACATCAACCGGCTTTCGCCCTACGACAGCCACTCGGCCCTGCAGATTGACGAAGCCTCGCGGAGCAGTTTGGAAATCTCGCGCACGGTCCGCTCCGAAAAGCGCGACGGTTCGCTGCTCGACGTCATGGACCGTACGGTGACGGCGATGGGGGGACGGCTGCTCGGGGAGTGGCTTGAGAACCCGCTGACCGACTGTACCGGGATCGACGCACGCCTCGATAGTGTGCAGGAACTGCTCCAGACGCCAGCGACGATCACAGCGCTCGGTGAGCCGCTCGAAAAAATTTACGATATGGAGCGGCTCTTGGCGCGGGCCACCACCGGGAGGGCCAGTCCCCGGGATCTGCAGTTTATGGGCCGCACGCTGACTTCGCTTCCCGAGGTCAAGAAACCCTTGCACAAGCTCACTGCTGCCCGCTTCACGGCACTCGATGCCGAGTTTGATCTCTGCACAGAACTGCAGGAACAACTCACCGCCGCGCTGCAGGACGATTGTCCGCTCACCAATCGCGAGGGGGGATTCATTCGCGAAGGTTTTCATCGGCCGCTCGACGAGCTACGCACTCTTTCCACCGGCGGCAAACAGTGGATCGCCCGCTATCAGGCCGAAGAGAGTGAGCGGTCGGGGATTACGAACCTCAAGGTCGGCTTCAATCGGGTGTTCGGTTACTACCTCGAGGTGACCCACGCGCACCGCGACAAGGTGCCCGAGACCTATATCCGCAAGCAGACGCTCAAAAACGCCGAGCGGTACATTACGCCCGAACTGAAGGAACATGAAGAAAAGGTGCTGCAGTCGGACCAGCAGGCCAACGAACTGGAATACGAACTGTATCTGGAGCTGCGCGATGCGGTGACGGCCACGGCCGAAAGGTTGCGTCGAACCGCGGCGGTGCTGGCAGAGCTCGATGTCTTTTGTTCTCTAGCCACCCTGGCCCGCGCCCGCGATTATTGCCGCCCGGTGGTCAACGATTCGCGGGAGATGACTATTCGAGGCGGCCGCCACCCGGTGCTTGATGTACTGAGCGATGAAGGGACGTTTGTCCCCAACGATACCGAGCTGCATTTTGAGCGGCAGCGGTTGCTGTTGATCACCGGCCCCAACATGGCGGGAAAAAGCACGTACATCCGTCAGGTGGCCCTGATCACGATCATGGCCCAGGTTGGCAGTTACGTGCCGGCCACCAGCGCCCAGGTTGGCATTGCCGATCGCATTTATGCCCGCGTCGGGGCGAGCGACCAGCTTGCTCGGGGCCAGAGTACGTTTATGGTCGAGATGCTCGAGACGGCTCGCATTCTCAACACGGCGACCGACCGCAGCCTGGTGATTTTGGATGAGATCGGCCGGGGCACCAGTACCTACGATGGCGTGTCACTGGCCTGGGCGGTGGTCGAGTATCTGCACGATCGGTTGCAGTGCCGTGTGCTGTTTGCGACGCATTATCATGAGCTTACGGAGCTTGAAGAGCGGCTCGAGGGCGTCGCGAATTTTAATGTGTCGGTCCGCGAGTGGGAGAACGAGGTGGTGTTTTTGCACAAGATCGCCCCGGGCGC
>CAUZBD010000219.1:0-5064 GCA_963577795.1 Planctomycetota bacterium
CAGCGAGGGGATGCTGTTTGAAAACAGCTTCTGCACCAATTCGATCTGCGGCCCGAGTCGGGCGGTGATTCTGACCGGCAAGCACAGTCATAAAAATGGCTTTATGAATAATGGCAATCGCTTCGACGCCGGCCAGACCACCTTCCCGAAACTGCTACAAACATGTGGTTATCAAACCGCTTTGTTCGGCAAGTGGCATCTTAAAAGCGAACCGCAGGGTTTCGATACCTGGATGGTGCTTCCCGGCCAGGGGGCCTATTACAATCCCGAGTTCATTACCCCGAGCGGCAAGCAGGTAATCAAAGGGCACTGCACGCAGGTGGTGACCGAACTGGCGATCGACTGGCTCAAAGAGGGTCGCGATCCCGACCGGCCGTTTCTGCTGATGTGTCAGCACAAAGCGCCCCATCGAAACTGGATGCCGGCTTTTGAACACATTGCACTTTACAACCATACATCCCTTCCGGAGCCGGAAACCCTGTTTGATCGATGGGAAGATAACGCGCCACCGGCGCATCATCAGGAGATGGAGATCGATCGCCACATGGATTTGCATTACGATCTGTTTGTCGATTTAACAGCCGAGTTTGACGGGGATGCAATTCAACAGCGGCAAGATCGCTCAGCGCGCGACAACCTGTGGCGGATGTCTGCTGAGCAGAAAAAGCGATGGAAAGCTGCTTATAAGGCGGATGATGCAGCGTTCCATGCGGCGAAGCTTGCGGGCAAGGAACTGGTCCGCTGGAAGTATCAGCGATACGCCAAAAATTATCTGCGCTGCGCGCGGGGTGTGGATGATAGTGTGGGAGCGTTGATGGCCACACTCAAAGAACTGGGGCTCGAGGAGAATACGATCGTCGTCTACAGTTCCGATCAGGGGTTTTATCTTGGCGACCACGGTTGGTACGACAAGCGGTGGATGTATGAGGAGTCCTTGAAAATGCCACTGATTATCAAGTGGCCCGGCGTGACTCAGCCCGGATCGCGCAACACCATGATGGTGCAAAACATCGACTACGCCGAAACCTTTTTAGAGGCAGCTGCCTGCGATGCAGATCCTGAGATGCAGGGAAAATCGCTCGTACCACTGCTTGCCGGTGAATCGCCTGAAGATTGGCGTCATGAAATTTATTATCATTATTATGAATTTCCGAGTGTGCATATGGTGCCCCGGCATTACGGCATTCGGACCGAACGCTACAAGTTGATGCACTTTTATCAGTTTGACGAGTGGGAGTTTTACGATCTGGAGAAGGATCCGGACGAACTGGTCAATCTCTACAACGATCCGGAGTATGCCGAGCAGATTGAACAAGTCCGTAAGCAACTCGTCGCCCTCCGGCAGGATGTGGAGGATGATAGCGATGTGTCGCTTGCACCCGCCGAGTTTCGGAGCCGGTTCCGTAATTCCGAAGCACTTTGAGACGCATTTCAAATCGGTTTGCGGGCAGGCAGGGAAGAGGTGATCGTGGCCGGATCCAATTGGTTTGAGACACGCGATGGAGCGCGACTGCACTATCTCGACGTGGGCAGCGGCCCCGCTGTGGTCCTGCTCCCGGGTTGGTCGCAGACGGCGGCGATGTTTTCCGGACAGGTCGACGCGCTGAGTGAAAGGTATCGTGTCATTGCGCTCGATCATCGGGGTCACGGTGAAAGCGACAAATGTGACCACGGTTATCGCGTTTATAAGCTCGCGATGGATCTTCGCGAACTGATTCTCGCACTGCAGCTGAATCAGATTGCGATTCTCGGGCACTCCATGGGCGGCGCCGTGATCTTTGCCTACTTCGATTTATTTGGTTCCGATCGGCTGACGAAGGTGATTCTCGATGATCAACCGGCTGCATTGACCTTGAGTGACACCGAAACGTCCAAAGCGCAGGCCGAGGCAGGCATGATTTTCACGTGGGACCAATTAGGGTCACTCTGTGCGGCTTTTCGAGGAGGCGAGGCGATGCAAACGACGCGTCAGATGCTTGAGGGCATGTTGAGTAAAAGATTGTACGATGAGAAAATGGATTGGATTCTTGCCGAAAATATTAAACTGCCCCGGCAACACGCGGCGACCCTGCTCTGGGATTGTGCACTCGCCGACTGGAGAGAGGTGATCGGGCGAATCGACGTTCCCACGCTGGTGATTGGTGGCAAGGCAAGTGTCGTTCCCTGGCAGAGTCAGCAGTGGATCGCTCAGCAGGTCACTCAATCTGAATGCGTGCTCCTGGAAGAAGAGCAGGGTGGCTACCACTTTGCCTTTCTGGAAAGCCCAGAAACATTTAATGCGGTCATCGGTCGCTTCCTCAATCAGCGCTAGCTGCAAGCGTTTGAGTCACTCCGTGTCGGCGGGTCGTTCTATGGCGAAGATGCAGTTCTCCCCGCCATATCCCTTGGTCGTGTAACGATCGTGATCGAAACGCAGTCCATGCCGCTCGGGTTTCATACGATTGAACCAGAGTCCATCGAGTCGGCAGGCACAGATGGTGAGCCGGGGTACGTTATGGATAGCAAAAAAATGAAAGTACCAGCAGCGGGTGATGGTAATGGTCAGATGCGATTCATCGATTTCAGTTTGCCAAGAGAAAAACGCACCGTATTGTTTCAGAACCGCATTAAATACCTTTCGCGCGCGATGCACATCACCGTGAAAGGCTTTCATTAAGCGATCGAGCGTGAACAAAATCAACGGGGTCGCATGGGCTTTTTCCATCTCCTCACCGAGCGACTCGATCATCTGTTCTGGAGATTCAAACTCTGGAAGTAGTTTCCAATAGGAGGCAAGAATGAAGCTCGCCCATTCCAGGTGGCCCACCGAAGGTGGGTCGCTGGCAAGAGACAGCTCCTCTCGGGCGTGTGCCTCCGCCGCGTAGTCGATCTGGCGCAGGACCTCGCGTCTATGTCGGCCAGGCGCATTCGGCCACGTTTTTCCGATCAAACGGCGTACGCCCTTACGCGTCACCCGCCGCGTGTAGTGCCCGAAGAACCAGTGGCGAATTAAATTCAGGATCATCGGTTGCTCCTCTGCATAAAAACAGCAAAAGGGTTCCTTGCCCCCGGCGGGACGGTGATCGATGATAGATATCAACGACCGTGATGGACAAGGGGCTGGTATCCGTGGTTGGTTTGCGGCAGCATTTCGATAACGGGTCGATGTTAAAGTGGAGTGCGAAATGCTAAGTCATAGACAGCGAATACTTTCGATAGGGATTGTCGGTTTCGCGTTCAGCGTGATCGCCCTACACGCCGAGGATGATTCAGTCGCTCCGTCCGCTGTTGTAGAGGCTGAGTCGGGAGAAGAGCGAATTGCCAAGGCAAAGCTCGCGTCGCCCCGCAAAACGCTGAAGACGTTCATTGACGCTTTCGAAGAAGGTGGTAACCAAGACGACGCTGTTCTTACACTCGATCTTTCAGAAATGCCGCCGAGTATCCGCGATACGGTCGGCCCGGATCATGCTGCCCGGCTCAAAATAATTCTTGAGCGCATGGGGAAGGTCGACTACCTGCGCGTCTCTGACAATGGTGATAGCGAAGAACCGTTTCGGCTCAGTGCACTTATTTCGGATCCCGACGTAGAGGATTCGCGAGATATCGCTGCGATTGTGATTGCGCCCGATGAAAGTGATCTCTGGCGTTTCGTTCCAGAGACGGTAGCGGTCATTAACGAGCTGCACGAAAAATGGAGTGATCGCAAACCGATTGAAGGCAACGAAGCAGTTAAGCCGAAAATACTCACGCCACTTTGGTACGAGAGTTTATTTCCTGCTAGTTGGACCAAGACGCGATTTCTTTTGGCCGATTATCAATGGCTCAGCCTCGTCGGCCTGTTGGTTTTCGGTCTGATACTCGATCAGTGCGTTCGACTGATTCTCGCGCTTATTGCGCAAATCTGCGTTCGTGTTTTTAGCGATTACCGGGGAGCAGAAATTGGTCCCCACGTGTTCCGGCCCGTGGGCCTGCTGAGCCAGGGGTTTTTATGGTGTTACGGGACGATGCTCCTTGGCCTGCCCGACAGCGTCCTGAGTGTGGTTTTGGGTTTGCTCAAAATTCTCACCATTATTGCCGGAGTGCGGACTATTCATCTGCTCATTGATGCATTGCGGCGTTATGCCCTGCAGAGAGCAGCAAAAACGCCGACCCTGCACGATGATCTTTTGGTACTACTTACCTGCAGGGCGTTGAAGCTCTTGATTATTTGCGTAGGTGTTTTGGTGGCAGCGCGGGCCTTCGATCTACCGGTGGTTGGGATTCTTGGGGGTATGGGACTCGGTGGAATCGCCATTGCCCTGGCCTCGAAAGATGCGATTTCAAACTTGATTGGATCGTTCAGCGTACTCGTCGATCGGCCGTTCCGAGTGGGCGATTGGGTGGTGATCAACGGCATTGAGGGAAATATTGAATCGATTGGGTTTCGCAGTACCCGTGTCCGGACATTTGCGCATTCATTGGTAACGATTCCAAACAGCACGATGATTACAACAGAAATCGATAACATGGGTGCTCGTCGCTATCGACGAATCAAAACTATTATCCGTATACACTACGGCACCAAGCCCGCCGTGATCGATGCCTTTTGCGAAGGAGTTCGCGAGTTAATTAAGCGCCACCCTTATACGCGGAAAGACGAGTATCATATTTATCTATCTGAATTTGGCGAGCATACCATCCATGTGATGTTGTATTGCTTTATTGAATGCGAGGATTGGTCGATTGAATTGCGAGAGCAGCATCGATTTCTCGGCGATGTGATGCGACTCGCAGAAGAATTGGGAATCCAGGTAGGTGGTCGCTATCACTATGCGGCCGATCCATCCGCGGATATTTCGCAATCGGAAGATCCTTACAGAGTGGGTCAGGAGAAGGCGGCGCATATTGCAGGGCCACTCCTGGATGTACAGCACCGCGTGGGCGATGTTCAGTTTGGCGGTCCAACAGATGTCGAATCGGAAAACGAGGACCCACCGCCGCCAGAGGGCGAAGGTAGAGCCTGAAAGGGAGGTTCCTCGGGCGACCGCTCATTCACGGCACAAGCTCGTGTGGGTTGGCGTTTAAGGCGATGCACGCCGGTCGCGT
>CAUZBD010000220.1:0-5051 GCA_963577795.1 Planctomycetota bacterium
GTGCTTTTCGTAAAGTACCGACCGGTCGACTTGCATCACGACCATCGCGAAGGTCCTGGGAAGCACGAATTTCGTCCAGTGTCACCGCCTCACCTGCATGCTCCCGCTCCGCGTGCCGGCGTCGTGCGCGCTCCTCTGGAGAGGCCGTGAGAAAAATTTTACATGCTGCCTCGGGAAAGACCACGGTTCCCTGATCACGCCCTTCGGTCACCACATTCTGCCCGCTGGCCATGGCTCGCTGACGCTCGACGAGCAGTTCCCGGATGCTTGGATCGTCTGCCATGAAATGTACATTCTCTGTGACTTCGGTAGTGCGAATAAGTTGCGAAACATCCTCCCCATCGACCAGAATAACATCCTCTTGAAGATCAATCCATGTCTTGTTTGCCACCGCTATCCGCTCCGCGACCTGCGTAAAATCGGCTCCTGCCCGCAGCGTGGCGTAGGTCACAGCCCGATACATCGCACCGGTATCCAGGAACAGATAACCAAGCCGCTGTGCCAGACCACGGGCGACAGTCGATTTCCCTGCCCCCGCGGGGCCATCGATTGTTACGATCATGGTGCAAACTCCAATTCCACGAGACACAATTCGCCCGGGGCCAGTTCCAGTTCCACCCGATCCGGTTGGACCGAAAGAGACTCGAGCACCGAGAACGTAAAATCTAGTTTACGGGCTGCCGCAAAGGATCGGAAGCAGCGAAGGGAAAGTCGGCTACGGCGACCACCAGTCTCGAGCAGGCGCAGTCGAATCCGTGTGCCCTGCTCTACAGCAACAAACTCCACATGCGTGACAATCACCTTCGGATCGCTGACGTGCAGCACCCACGCCGAAGGAGGAGCGACCGCTTTGCGGGTCGCAGAACAAAAGATCGGGTCGACAAATGCACTCCAGGCTGTCTCAGCGGGCGCAGACAAACCCAGACCGAGTTTCCAAGTGAATTGTCGCCCGCTCTCACCCGGTGGGATCAACAGGGTATCGATTTGCCCCGGCTCAATCACCGTGTGGTAGGGAATGCCTCCCGGCAAGAGCGTGAGTGCCGTATTACCACAGCAAAGATCCAAAAAGTCGGGCGATTCAATCCGTGTGCGAAAGGTCCGTTGGCGGACCGAACCCACACCGCGATAAATTTCGTCGCCCGACCATGCAAACCGGATTCCGTAATACGACTGCCAGGGGTTTCCCTCGGGAAGGACCAGTGGGTCAAGCGTCAGGTCAAAGGTGAGCAGCGGAACGCCGCGGAGGATACTCACTGTTTGCGCAAAGTGCGAAACGACAGATCCATCTTCGGCAAGCAAACGACCGGTCACGGACTGACTTGCGCGGAAAGGCCCGTCTTGTTGGAATTGAATCGTTTCGGCAACCATCTGTGCATACCGGGCCTCAGCCTTCGCGCCGACTGTCGGCAACCGCAGCGCAAGCCGTTGCGAAAACAGATTACCGCGTCGATCTGGCATGTGGAGCGACTGCAGCGCACCGCTCTCGGAATCGAAACTCACCTCGCAAAATTCATTACGAAGAAGATGTTCCTCCACAAGCGGTCTTCCGGCAGATGGTTGCCACGGCTCGCCATCGCCAGCAATCCAGCCATAGCCCATTGCCGGAAGTTCTACGACCGCTTGTCGCTGACCCTCCTGTTCAGCGGCCGCTTTTACGATTCCCTTGACGGTGGGCATCCGGCTAAACGAAAGATCCACGACCAGCGTTTGTGGCTGCGACGAAGGATTGAGCAGCAGTAAACCCGCTTTCTTTTCCTCGTCCTTACCGGGCAATGCCCGAACCACGGCATCGAGCGGAGGGGCCGCGGATGTACCGGTGCTGAGCGACTGGCCAAGGCAACCGGCAAGCAGGTGGATTCCTTCAGTCTTCCTCCGTGCGGCTTGTTCCCGGTGCCGTGTGACGAGCGGAGTGATTGCCGGAGTACCCGCTGCAGAAGAAGTCCGCAAATAAGGCGTACGGTAATCGTCGGCATCAAACTGCGTGGGGCCTGTCATCAGTTCCGCATCGCGGAGACACGCATCGAGACCGACAAAATTTCCGAGCACCGAACCGAAAGTAGCGATTCTTCGCAGTTGCTGATACCAGTGACTGACATGTCCCGGGTAATGCGCAAAACCAATCGCGGCCACGTGGTCGTGGTCCATCGCTTCTCCCATTTCGCGCGGCAGCCTTAAAACACTCTCCGAATCCACCGCGCTGAGCGGCATTCGCGCCAACGCGGTCAGAGTGGTCCCGTCCAGGCTCTGCCAGGAAATCGCACCATGGTAGCTTTCCGGACAGCGCGTCCCATCGAGCGATTGATGCAGAGCACCGATGTAACCTAATTTACTGAGCAGTTGCGGTAATTGGGGATGCAAACCGAATTTCCTTCGCCCGAAAACATAAGGACGCGTTCCGAGTATCTGCTCGTAAACGGAAATCCCACTGATCAACTCCACGAGCAACTGTTCGCTCGAAAGAACTCCCAACGGGGCTTGCTCGTCGAACTCGCCACCCACAAGGCAGAGGCGATCGGCCTCGATAGCTGTTGTCATCAAACTGATCAGCGAGGGATCTTCTGTGGTGAGTCGCACAAGATCATTGGCCGTTATCATCAAGTTGATCGACGTCGGCCGCGCCAACTCCGCTGCAAGGTCTGCCACCGGCGTGCTCGGTGCGATAAGAGTTAAATCGAAGAGGAATGTATCGACCGGATAAAAGTGGTCTTTCGATTCGGCCAAGGCATCGAAACAACGCCCGAGCATTTCTCGTGTTTCTGTAGCATCCCCGGAAAGGGCCGCAGCGGCAGCCGCAAGCAGCAATTTTGAAAAACGTTCCCCATCCAGAAGGCTGCTGTAGCGCATCCGCACCGTGAGGACTTCGGTCAATAAATGACAAAGACCAAGGGCAAAAAAATCGCTGACCAACTCGGGATCAACGTCTGCACGACCCGCTGCCGCATGCTCAAGAGCATAGGCCAGCATCGCTTCGCGGTTTCCCAACTCCCCGCAATCGAGTACGCATGCGCCGGCTGCACGCAATTCTTCAAGCCAATATCCGGGCATGTCATCGCGACAGACTTGCGGCAAAGCCACGAGAGCCTCATCCCAGGAGATCTCACCGTCTGAGTCGTTTCTGCGCCATGAGGGGACTGCGCGGGCCTCGGCAATCAGCGACGGATGCCACAGCAGGGTGTAGGCTGCAAGAATCTCATCCGCAGCTGCCCCCTCAAGATGAAAGGGAAAGTCATCCAGGCTATGGCACGGCAACAGTGCAATGAGTTGTTGGTACGGCATGGGCATACTGTGTCGACAAACAGACGGTGAAGTCGTTTCCCATCGTAATCCATCCCCGCGCCGGGCGACATCCTCTCAAAAACTTGCACCAACTGTACTGCCTGCGGGCGTCAAGCCGCCTGTCGGCGGGCATGCGGATCCGTATTTTTCGGATGCCTTCGCTCAAAGATTGTTCCGATCGGACCAATCAGCACGGCCGGCAAAATGATCAGGTCCCCAATCAGCGCCGTGCCGAGCATCGCCCCCATCAACCAACCGAAACGGGCAATGGGTGCAAAGGGACTGAATGTGAAGACAAGCAGGCCTAATCCGCAGATGAGCGATGTCTGGATCATCGCTGCACCACAGCGGTGGTATGCCGAGAGGATCGCTTCGCGGCGTGTGTGGCCGGCTCGCATCGCGCGACCGAAGGCTGCAATAAAATGGAGCGTGTCATCGACCGCGATACCCAAGGCAGCCGTGGCAGTGAGCATCGATCCGACCTCGATTTCAAAACCGGCCCAGCCCATCGCGCCAAATACCACAAAGGCAGGAAATACATTGGGGATCATGGACACCAAACCGGCACGAACACTCCTCAAGACGAGGACCATGATGGCGGCGATTATCACAAAGGCCACCATAAAGCTATTGATCAAGTCGTCCATCAACTGATGCTGCGCTTTATGGACCAGCGGCACGCCACCGCAGTAGATAGCCGAAATGGCAGGGATTTTTTTTTGATAGTGGGTGAGGATCGGCTCGATGCGGTTTTCCAAATCGGCCAGTAAGATTCCGTAATCATGATTCTCTGTCGCCCGCACGCGGGCACTGATCCGCCACAATTGCTCTGCACCATCCACCTTCACGTAACCGGTGTCGATGAAAGGCGCGAGGTTACCGGTCAATTTTTTCTCAAAGACCGCACGCCGCGTCGCCTGACGCCAACCCGGTCCCGAGCGGGTCGGCAGGGGCGGTGCAAACGTTGCTGCCGAGATAGTCGCATCGATTCCTTCGACCCGCTGTACCCCGAGGCGGACCGTTTCAATCAATTGAAATCGCTCGAGCAGCGACAAGTCCGCGTCACTGCGTATCTTGACCACCACCTCGATCGGAACCAAGGGGCCGACATGTCTCTCCAACCAGTCGTAATCGATCAGAATTTTTGCCTCACCGCGAAACAGGTTGTGTAGTCTGGCGGTGGCTTGCAAGCGGGTCACACCAAAGCCTGCGGCCAGCACGCCCGCGATCGCGACAACCACAATCACCGCATGGGAGCGGGCGACGGCGGCAAGCAGTTTTTCCCAAAACTGATGAAAGTGTTTGGTGTGACGGTGGGCACGCAGTCGATCGGCCCAACGTCGCTGTGGAAACTCAGAGAGTAGCGCGGGCAGCAGCAGAATCATAATGCCTGTGCCGGCGAGCACGGCTACAGCCGCATATCCGCCGAACTTACGGATCGGTACGATCAAACTCACCACCAGCGAAAGCAACCCGACTGATGTCGTCGCCGCCGAAAGCCAGCACGGCCCCCAAGCTTCGCGGATCGCTTGCACCGGCGCACCCTCGAGACCCCCGGTGCGAATCGCATCGCGGTAATAGTTCGCAATGTGGATCCCTGCGGAGATGCAGAGTACATACACCAGTGAGGGCAACATCAGCATCACGCTGTCCATCTGCGAACCGGTATAGATGACCAGCGCCAGGGAAAACTGCTGACAAAGCTGCGCGGTGCCAAAGACCATCAGACCGATGAGAAAACTACGCAGCCCGAAGGCCATCAGCGAAAAACAGAC
>CAUZBD010000221.1:0-5030 GCA_963577795.1 Planctomycetota bacterium
TCTCAATCTACTGGCCAGTCGAGTTGCTTCGTCCATGTGTCGACACAACCCAAAATATCCGCTGCCACTACCGGTCATCTGATGCACCTGACAACCCACGTCATCCATTGCATCTCGTACTCGAAGGATCCACGGAGAAATCTTGCACGCCGCCTCTTCAAGCCGATTATGAAGCGTTTCGCCGAGACATCGAAGCGAGCCGGTTTGAAAGGCAGCGATCACTGACTCCATTTCCCGGGGCTCTGCGGGCACGTGCGCGGCTCGATAGACATCGGCAGTGGAAAGGCCTTCCGGAGGGACCACGATGACGGCACAGACTCTTCCAATCGAACACACCGGTTCTAACTGATCTCCCCGCCCTCGCCCAATCTGAGGACCGGGAGCGAGAAAGAAGGGGACATCGCTCCCCAGTTCGGCGGCCAATTCCATCAATCGCTTTTGCGACCACCGAAGACCCCAGCTACGGTTTGCCAGTCTGAGCGCGGCGGCTGCATCGCTCGAACCTCCACCGAGACCCGCTTGGGCCGGGATACGCTTCTGAAGCGTCACCCGCCCCCCAAGCCCAACTCCGCTATGCCGCTGCAAAAGTTCCAAGGCCTGGACCACTAAATTGTCTCGGCCTTCGGGAATTCTTTGCGTATTCTGGGTACCTCTTCCGAAACAAGAAATCAGGGAAAATTCAATCGTCCCCGTCTTCTGAGGCGAGTCCGCTTCACTCTGAAAAGTAAGCGTATCGTAAAGCGAAACAGGTACCATCAACGTTTCCACGTCGTGGTATCCATCTTCTCGACGAGCGAGCAGTTCAAAATAGAGGTTCAGCTTGGCGGGCGCATGGCACACCAGCCCCTTAGTAGTCGCCAACATCGAATCGTTTCCCTGCTTCGTTGCTGGAATCCCGCGTGACACGTCAACGCAAATAAAAGCTGGCTCCAAAAAACGAAGTCTAAATTCTTCGCCACCCCACCCAATCGGGAATCGCTCCCCCGAGGATCCTGCGCCAGCGTGCATTTTACCGCGTAAATAACGAGAATCAAGTTTTTCCCCCTATCCCGTGACAGGTTCCGTAGTTAAATAGGATCGCACCAACCCGATTTTCAGTGGCGATGCGCCGCACTTGCTCGATTTGAGAGAGTAAAATCGTATCCCTCCAACCATTTCGCCGAGTACAGGCCACGACCCTCCGATGAAGACATCAGATGCCGCACATGTTCTTCAGGGACTGCTCATGGGCATTGCCAACATCATCCCGGGTGCCTCGGGGGGTACGGTCGCCTTAATCCTTGGCATCTATCAGCGACTGATCACCGCCATAAGTCGCTTTGATCGCGTGTGGATCGGGTTGGTTACTCGGCGCGACTGGGGTACGGCAGCACAATATATTGACTTACGCTTTCTCATTGCCCTCGCTCTGGGAGTTGTTGTCGGCACCGTGAGCTTGGGATCGCTAATCCATACGCTGCTTGAAGACTATGAAGCAAGAACACTGGCTATTTTTTTTGGTTTGATCGCAGCTTCCACCATTCTGGTAGCACGTCGCATCTCGCACTGGAGTGTGACGGGGGTCATCCTGGCGATGGTCGGAGGTGTAATCGCCTATATGATTGGCGGATCATCCACAGGTGAAAGCGATACGCCTGTCGGCTTTTTCTATTTATTTTGCTGCGGGGCGATTGCAATCTCCGCTATGATCCTTCCAGGAATCAGTGGTGCGTTGATCTTACTCTTACTTGGGGCGTACAAGCAGGTCACCGGTTACCTGAAGGAACTTTCACAGGGGATTCTCTCTACGGACAATATCTTTGGAATCCTCATTTTTATTGCCGGCTGCGGAATGGGACTTTTAATCTTCACTAAAATCCTCCGGATTTTGCTCCATCGCTACTACGACCTCACCCTCTGCATGCTCTGTGGGTTTATGGCTGGCTCACTCCGCAGCCTCTGGCCTTGGAATGCGCAACGACCGCCGACCGGCCCTCTGGGAGAACAAATTGTCATCTGCCTAGGACTGGCACTCGTCGGTGCCGTGGGCGTCTTCTTCCTGGAAAAAGCTTCGGTCGAGCAGACCGCAAGCAGCAGCGAGGCAGATTCCGCGTCGAGTCACGCACGTGAGGACTAGGAGCGTGCAAGTCGATGAAACCGCTTAATCAGATCCTGCGTGATTGGTCCCGGCCGGCCATCGCCAATCATACGACTGTCAACTTCGATCACCGGAATCACCTCAGCAGCTGTCCCGGTGAGAAAGCACTCCTCTGCAATAAATACATCGTGGCGAGTGAGCGGTATCTCATGGACCGCTAATCCAGATTCGACCGCCAACTCACAAACTGCCTGACGCGTGATGCCATCCAAAATGCCCGCCTCACGTGGTGGGGTCAGCAAGGCACCTCGACGGACCAGAAAAATATTATCGCCCGTACACTCAGCAACCTCACCTTTATGATTGAGCATCAGAGCCTCAATACAACCGGCTTGTTTTCCTTCGATCTTTGCCAAGATATTATTCAGATAATTAAGCGATTTGATGCGTGGATTGAGAGCAGCCGGATGATTACGCACTGTGCTGACAGTCACAATCTTGAGCCCATCGGTATAAAACTCTTCCGGGTAGAGTGTGATCCGGTCGGCAATGATAATAACTTGAGGATCGTGCGTTTGTGCCGGGTCAAGCCCCAGGGTCCCTACTCCACGGGTCACCACCAACCGCACGTAGCCATCGTCGATGCCGTTTAATTTGAGTGCTTCATTTACCGCATCAGCCATCGCCTCGATGGTCATCGGAATCTGCAAATGGATCGCCCTAGCCGATTCACACAATCGTTCGAGGTGTTCTTGAAGACGAAAAACTTTACCTCCATAGCTACGCAACCCTTCAAAGACACCGTCTCCGTAGAGCAGACCGTGATCGAACACACTGATGCGGGCTTCTTCTTTCTCAAAGAAAGTGCCGTTGATGTAGACTTTGGATGCCAAAGGACTCTCGCTCGAATATTTTTATTCCATTTGTCCCAGCGCGGACAAGTTTTAAACACAACGATCGCTGGCGGTCACTCGATTCGACCCTCAACAAGACGCACCGTACGGTCGGCCTGTTGAGCAATATTCTCGTCATGCGTGACCATGACTATAGTGAGATTCTCTGTCGTATTCAAGTTTCGCAAAATCCCGATAATCTCTTGGCCCGCGGCCCTATCGAGATTTCCAGTCGGTTCATCCGCAAGCAGCACCTTCGGTCGATTGACGAGCGCACGTGCAATCGCGGTCCGCTGCATCTCCCCACCCGATAGCTCGCATGGCTTGTGCTTCAATCGGTGGCCCAGTTGAACTTTATCCAAGAGCTCTTTTGCGCGTTCGCGAAAAGCGTGCCGCTGACGAAGGTAACCGAACAGTCCGTGCCGGATCATCAACGGCAAAAGTACGTTGCCCAGTGCGGCGAATTCGGGAAGGAGGTGGTAGAATTGAAAAATAAGCCCGAACGTTTCGTTACGCAGGCGATCTCTTGAACCTGCTGAGAGGTTGTCGATGCGATTGTCTGCTAGATAAATTTCACCTTCATCGGGTCGATCGAGCGTACCTAGTAAATGCAGAAGCGTGCTTTTACCACAACCGCTCTGCCCTACAATGGCCAAAAACTCTCCCTCGCGAATTTCAATATCGACGCCGCGGAGAACGGGAATCACGTTGGACCCCTTGTGGTATTTTTTATGGAGCGCGCGGGCGGCTATTTGAACTTTCGACTCTTGGGAAACATTATCGCCCGCTTTCCAAATCTTTGAAATCTGCACACCGCTCTCGGCAACTGTCCTCCCATTCAACGAACTCGTTTTGTGGACTGTCGTGTCACTCGCTGAATGGCTCATACCACTACTCATAGCGAAGTGCCTCCACGGGGTGCAGACGCGCGGCACGCAAAGCAGGGAGGACACTGGCAATAACGGCAATTGCCATTGCTCCTGCAATCACCCAGGCGATCATCTGTGGATCGACCAATGTGGGAATCTGCTGGAAGTAATAGATCGAGGGATCAAAGACTGGTTGCCCGCTGACCCACTCGACTCCTCGCCGCACGCTGTCAATATTGCGAACAATGAGCAGTCCCAGCACAAGACCTGCGCCGGAACCGACGCTTCCAAGCAAGAGCCCATAGGCAAGAAAGATTGTCATCACGCCACTACCGGAAGCACCCAGTGATTTGAGAATACCAATGTCTTTGGTTTTCTCGACCACGATCATAAAAAAGATTGCCAGAATCCCAAATCCTGCGACCGCAATGATGAGAAACAGGAGAATATTAAGAATGGCCGTCTCCATCTGCACCGCTGCAAGTAGCGGGCCCTGCTTATCTCGCCAGGTCGAGATCGCGTAAAGCTCGGGTGGAAACGCAGCGCGGAGCTTATCGCGCACCGCTTCAAGATTGACGCCCTCGCGCAGTTTAATCTGTATCGAGTTGACGTTGGCAATCCCAGTGGTCGGATCGATCATCCCTCGCATTTCTTGAAGTTTCGCAATCGGCGCAAAGACGAACGCCGAATCGTACTCGCTCATTTTGCTCTGATAAAAATCAACCACCGTGAAGCTGCCACTGACCGCTTTTGGAGGCGTTCCCGCCGTGGGAAATGTTAGCTTGACATCATCACCCGGGAGGACCAGGAAATAATGATCTCCTTCATGACCGAGCACCTGGGCAAGAGCGTAACCGATAATAACACCGGTTTCCTGCTGAGTTGCCTTATCGTAAACCTGACTCTTACTCACCGGACCCCACTTTTGAACCACGCCCTCTTCACTCTCTGCAGCCCGCAGTGGGGTGTTGATCCCCGAAAACGGATCGGCACGGCCCACTTGCTGGGGCACAGCCAGTTGGGGGGCATTTTTTTTCTGAGCGGCAAGCCATGCTTTCTCGTCAGCAGCTAAACGCCGTCGATGTGGCCAACCGGCCATCTCCATCCCGTGCCGATAAGGCGATTCCTCCCCAAGTTCACGATCATGGAGGTCATATCCGCCTTCGCGTAGTTGAAAACTGGGCTTAACAC
>CAUZBD010000222.1:0-5017 GCA_963577795.1 Planctomycetota bacterium
CGCAAACTAGAATGAGACGAAGGGCTGCCTAGGTAGGTTGCCGGGGTCTTTACTGAGGAGTTTTAAAATGTCTAACGCATCTTCTCTTTCGCGGCCCCCCGCGATGGAAACTAATTTTCGTCGCGTGGCTATTTTGTTTGCCGGTGGTCCGGCGCCGGCGGCAAACGCCGTTATCTCTGCTGCTGCCATCTCTTTTCTTCGCAACGGTATTGAAGTGGTAGGAATGAAATATGGCTATTCTGGATTGATTCAGTTCGGCCCTGATTACACGCTCGAGGAGGGCCGAGACTATCTACTCGTCGACCAAACGACATTACGCCGAACGCGCAATTCGCAGGGTATCTTGATCGGTACTGCACGTGACAATCCGGGGAAATTAATTTCTTGCCCGGCACACTTGGAGGACGCGGAGCGTAGTGCGCCGCTCCGGGCCGTTTACGAAGGTTTGTGTAGTCTGGGCGTGGATGCACTGATTTCCATCGGTGGTGACGATACGCTCAAGACGGCAAATAAATTAAAGATGTATCAAGATCTACTTCCGAAAGATGCCCATCGGATTCCGATTGTTCACCTGCCGAAGACGATCGACAATGATTACACCGGCATCGATTTTACGTTTGGCTATTTCACAGCGGTAGAAACACTTGCTGAAGAACTCCGCAATGTTCTCATGGATGCGGAGGCAAATAAAGCCTACTTTCTCGCTGAGACGATGGGGCGTAGTGCCGGTTGGCTTGCATATGGCGCGGCGATTGCCGGGGAAGCGAGTTTGGTTATCAGCGTGGAAGACATTGTCGGTAAATTCTGTAGCGAGGAGGAGGTGGTTGATCTGCAAACGGGCAACATTACCAAACGACCCGTTATGCACATGCAAAATGTGATTGCGCGGATTGTCGACACGATGCGGATCCGAGAGGAGCAAGACGGCAAACAATTCGGCGTGATTGTGATTGCTGAAGGATTAGCGGAATTGTTGCCCCAAGAATATCTCGAAGGCGTTCCCCGCGATGATCACGGCCATATTTCCATTGCGCAAATTGATCTCGGTCGACAGATGGCCCAGATGGTGGGCGACGAATACACGCGACAGACGGGAAACCCAAAGAAAATGACACCCTTACAGTTAGGGTATGAATCACGGTGTTCCAAGCCTCATGCTTACGATGTGATGCTCGGCAGCCAACTTGGCGTGGGAGCTTATCGGGCGCTGGTTGAAGATGGTCTTAATGGTGTGATGGTTTCAATTAAAGGGCAGTTGGAATTAACCTACGTACCGTTTAAGGAACTCGTCAACCCGGAAACGCTGGTGACGACCGTTCGCTATATCCAGTCCGGATCTGATTTTCAGATGCTGGCACGCTTCTTAGAGACCTATGTGAACGAGCGTTAAAAAACTGATTCACTCGCTCAAGATGCCCTTGGTACTCGGAATCCCGCTAGTCCGCGAATCGAACTCAACCGCCATACGCAGTGCGCGTGCCATGCTTTTGAAAATGGCTTCACTGATATGGTGACTGTTGCGACCGTAGTGCACCAAAATATGCAAGTTGCAAAGCGCATTCGATGCAAGTGCCCGGCAAAACTCCTCAACAAGTTCTGTGTCGAAGTCACCAGTCTTCGCTGAGGGGAATGTGGCATTAAATCCAAGTTCATATCGACCGCCCATGTCGATCGCGACCGTACAGAGCGTCTCTTCCATGGGGAGTGTAAAGTGCCCGTAGCGACGAATGCCGGCTTTGTCTCCGACCGCCTTTCGCAGCGCCTGCCCGAGGCCGATTCCGACATCTTCAACCGTATGGTGCTGATCAACATGCAGATCGCCTTCGGCGATAATTTCAAGATCTAGTTGGCTGTGGTGCGCCAATATTTGTAGCATGTGATCGAAAAATCCAATTCCTGTGGCAACGTGTGCGGTGCCACTCCCGTCGAGCGAAACGGAAACCCGGATGTCGGTTTCTGACGTTTTCCGCGCATGGGTTCCGCGACGTTCGGGCATCATATTGCTTCAGGAAAGGGTGGCAGGGAGGAACTATTTACATTGACCATTGTTATACATTGACCATTGTATATACGTTACTTCAATAGAGCGGGTCCCCAGCGGCAGAAAATTGGATTCTAGGCGGGAGATGCTAAAATTTTAACGAGAGGGGTAGTTTTACCGCTTATTGGGAGGGCAGGAATGGCAAATATATTTGTTTTGGGAGTGGTAGGTTTGTGGGTCCTTTACTAGACTGACATAACAAGATCATCCTCACCCCCCCCTGTTTGGGTCCAAGATGGGGGATGTGTTATCTCCCTACCATCACGTGTTTTATCTCTCCTTTACTGAGGGCTCCCCCCATAAAAGCGGCCATGGCAATTCGGGTTCTTATCGCAGATGATCACGAGGTAGTCCGGATGGGCCTGCGTAGCATGCTTTCCGGTGCGGGGGTGGATGTGGTTGCCGAGGCGTCGACCGGGGCGGAGGTTCTCCATGCCCTGGAGCATCACGATTTGGATCTCGTGCTGCTCGATGTGCGAATGCCCGAAGGTGATGGACTGAGAATATTGACCCGCCTCAAGGACATCAATCCGGACTTACCGGTACTCATGATTTCTACCTTCAATAATGCTGTTTATATGGCCCGCAGCGTGGCACTCGGCGCCAGTGGCTATATTCTCAAAGACGTTGATCAACCGGTTCTTCTGGATGCGATTCGCAAAGCGGCAAACGGCGAGATGGTCTGGCGGCGCGAAGAGCTTCGCAGGGTTACCGGAACTCTATCGAATCCGCGGATGCCAGTCGATGTTGAAGTGACGCTCACACAGCGTGAGAGCGAAGTGTTGCATCAGCTTGCAAATGGTCTTACAAATAAACAAATAGCAGAAGCTTTGAGTATCAGCTACGAGACAGTCAAAGAACACGTGCAACATATCCTGCGGAAAATAGGTGTGTCAGATAGAACCCAGGCAGCGGTTTGGGCGGTTCGTCAGGGCCTAGTGTAACGGCCTGTCTTCGGTTATTGCACATCTATAACTTAGAAGTTCTTTTCCTCGAGCGTTGATGAGGAGGATCCGTGAATAGGGATCGTCGATTGTTGTTGGGGAAAAGTAAGCAACTAGTCATTTTCCTGCTCGGGAATTTGCTGCTGAGTGTGGCAGATGTCCGTGCAGAGACAACCATTCTTCACAATCGATCAGAGCAGCCACTCCGGCTCAGATTTCAACCCGATCCAAATGGGGTTCGGGCTTTATCGCTTGCTCCAGGAGGGTCGATGCCACTCTCGGTAACTGGGTCGGTAAAGCTGTGGTATACCGGGTCGGCGGGCAATGGTAACAGCACACTATGGCCCAATAATGTCTACCGCTTTTCTGAAAAGGTGCCCGGCCACATCGAGCTGCGAAGAATCCCTGTTAGTGGACAGCAAACGATACCACCACGGTATCTGGAGGGAGAAGTCGTGGAGCGAACTCCCTGGCCGCTTCGGATTAAAATTGCCGTTGATGACGATGAGAAAACCCGGAAGGAGACCTGGGAAAAGAAAATAAAACAAAGGATTGAGTCTGCATCACGGTTACTTGAATATTTCTGTGGCGTGCGTTTGGAGGTTGTTGCAGTTACCCGCTGGGAATCAAAAGATAGCATCCGTGACTTCAATCTAAGCCTGAGTGAATTTTCGGCAAAAGTACCCGCACACCCCGCACAACTCGTGATCGGGTTTACCAGTCAATACGATGTAAACATCGGTCGCCAGCGACTCGGTGGGACCCGCGGTCCGCTCCGTTCGCATATTCTGATTCGAGAGCACGGACCGCGCATCGGTGAATCGGAGCGTCTCGAGGTGTTGCTTCACGAGTTGGGTCACTACCTGGGCGCGGCGCACAGTGTGAGTCAAGCAAGTCTTATGCGGCCCCTGTTAGGAGATGGCCAATCAAACGCGCGTTCGTTTCAAATGACCTACGATCCAATCAATTTATTGGCGATGAATTTGGTCAGCGATCAGATCCGACGACCCGGTTTTTATTCCGTCAAACAGATACCCATCCCTGTGCAGCAGCGCTTGCTGGATGTTTACAATTGGCTTACGGAACAGCAACCGGGAGACAAATCAGCGATGCAGATGGCACGGGTTTTGTGTGGCGGTGTGTTTTCCAAGTTAGAAGGCCCGGTACGTAACGAACAACGGCAGGGACTGCCAGCGGAAGAACTTCGCGCGAGGCGGGAATTTCGTCGAGCAGTGCTTGCCATTTTGCAGGCATTGGGGAGGGTAGCTGATGATCGAAGTGAACAATCTCTGAGTCTCGATAAGCTTACTGAAGCCTATATTCGAGCCGCCGCAACGACTGCCGCCACCCTTGAAGAGAAGTACGCACAAAAGGCATTTTATTTTGCCTTAGCGATTGCCCTTGATCGTGGCTATTTGATCAAACGCTACGATGCCGTAGCGGAAAAAATAAAAACAGAAAAGGATCTTGTCGTGGTTGCCTCACGTGAAAAGTTTGTCGGCAAGGCGACCATTTGGCGTCGGGTTTCATTGCTTCAAGAGTTTATCTCGGCCGGCATCCTTACGCAGTTGGTCGGTGCTGATGTTGCCCGCGATGTGACGACGCTCGAAGAGATTAAACAGGCGACCGAACCGGCGGGTTTTAGTTTCGCGGCGATTGTCGCCAGCCGCGCAGGGATTCGGCTCAATCAAGCGCTGGTATCCGATGAAATTACTTTTCCCAAACTAGCGGAAACATTTACGATAGAGCGTTTCGTACCGCCAGTCGATTCGATGCGTAAAATTTGGACTTATGCAGAATTAGAGGAAGATTTTGGGGGTACGAAGGGAATCTATTTTCAGCGCGAAATTAAAAAGATTCAGCATGCCGTAGACACTCTGCCTCCTTATAGGGCCAAAGGCGTGAATCCCTAGCCGAATGGCATCGGCTTTTCCTTCCACATTCAGCGAGATTGAGACAAAGGCTTCAGCGCGTGACTTAAACGAGTAACGAGGCGATTTTACGACGCCCCTCCTCGCGGACGGTCAGCTTT
>CAUZBD010000223.1:0-4983 GCA_963577795.1 Planctomycetota bacterium
ACGGAAATTAAGATGATGTCGGCAGCCAAACAGCCAGAAAATACAGAATCCGAGCCCTCTCCTGAGGCGAGTCGTGGCATGCATTTTGTCGAGCAGATCGTCATGGAAGATCTGGCGACGGGAAAATTCGGCGACCGCGTACAGACGCGGTTTCCACCGGAACCAAACGGATATTTGCACATCGGGCACGCGAAAAGTATTTGTCTTAATTTCGGAATGGCCACCACGTTCGGTGGGATTTGTAATCTTCGTTTCGACGACACGAATCCGACCAAAGAAGAAACCGAATACGTCCGCTCGATCGAGGAAGATCTGCGGTGGCTGGATGTTGGTTGGAATGAAAAGGCACTCTACGCGTCAGATTATTTTGACCAGTTGTACGACTGGGCGATTCAATTGATCGAAGCAGGAGACGCATTTGTTTGCGATCTAACGATCGATCATATTCGAGAATTTCGGGGGACATTGACCACTCCAGGGAAAGAAAGTCCGTTCCGCAATCGAACGGTTGAGGAGAATCTCAACCTTTTCGCTCGCATGCGGAATGGAGAGTTTCCTGACGGAAGTCGAACGCTGCGGGCAAAAGTAGAGATGGCTTCAAAAAATATGAATCTGCGCGATCCGGTGATGTATCGCATTCTCCATGCATCGCACCACCGGACCAAAGACGCGTGGTGCATCTATCCAACGTACGATTTCACGCATGGTCAGAGCGATTCAATCGAAAACGTGACGCATTCGATCTGCACGCTCGAGTTTGAGGATCATCGACCGCTCTACGATTGGTATCTCGAAAAATTAGACGTCTACCATCCGCGGCAAATTGAATTTGCACGATTGAACCTCACGCACACGGTGATGAGTAAGCGGAAGCTGCTGGAACTGGTTGAGGAAGGTCACGTCAACGGGTGGGATGATCCCCGCATGCCCACGCTTTGCGGGTTGCGACGACGAGGGTACACGCCCGAATCAATTCGACGGTTTTGTGATCTGATTGGCGTGGCGAAGTTTAACGGCATGATCGATATTGTGCAGCTTGAAAACTGCTTGCGAGAGCATCTCAATCAATGTGCGCCGCGGGTACTGGGAGTGCTCGATCCACTGAAAGTTGTGATCGAGAATTATCCGGAGGAAAAACAGGAACACCTGCAGGCAATCAATAATCCAGAAGATCCTGCAGCTGGGCAGCGAACGATGCCGTTTGGCCGGGAGCTCTATATTGAACGGAGCGATTTTCTTGAGGATCCACCCAAGAAATTCTTTCGTCTTGCGCCCGGACGTGAAGTTCGTTTGCGGTATGCCTACTTTATCACGTGCCATGAGGTGATCCGCGATGTGGAGACAAATGAAGTTATCGAACTCCGTTGCACTTACGATCCGGAGACCCTCGGAGGGAAGGCACCAGATGGTCGCAAGGTCAAAGGAACGATCCACTGGGTTTCAGTCAAAGAGGCAGTTCCCGTGGAGGTGCGTCTCTACGACCATTTATTTGCGATGGAAAATCCGTACGACGTTCCGGAGGGTGGCGATTGGCGTGATCATTTGAATCCCGATTCGCTCAAGGTGCTGCCGCGTGTCTGGGTGGAACCGAGTTTGGCCGAGGTTCTGGTCGGTGCCATTTACCAGTTTGAGCGGAACGGATATTTCTGTGTCGACCCCGACAGTCGCCCCGGGAAACCGGTTTTCAACCGCACCGTACCCCTCCGCGATCGCTGGGCAAAAATTAAAAAGCGGGAAAAGGCCAAGTCCTAGCCCGCGTTGGCGGTCCCCTTGGCCCAACCCCCTGCCCCACAATGGCTTGCCACCCGGGCGAACCAGCCGGCAGAATTTTTTTATCCCGCGCCGATTTTCTTTTGGCCGTTTGCTTGATGGCAGCGTAAAAACTCCCGTAGTAGGCAAAAGAAGTACGAGAACACCGCTATTTAAGCTCTTGCCCCTACTACTGAACGCCGATATAGTAAGTATTCATTTGTTCACTAATCGGGATTTGGGTGCAAGCGAGCCGCTGAGAGATCACTGCTCGACTTGCGGGAAAAAAGTTTCTTTACGATAAAAGGAAGACAATCACGATGATTACATCCACAAGCAGAGCACCACAAACGGAATCTGCCTCATCCTTGGACGATCGCATGTCGAAGAAAAACGCTGCCAAAAAAGCTGCTAAATCAAAATCCGTTGCCAGTTCCAACAAGGGGAAAGCGTCTGCGACGAAATCCTCTCGAGGGAAAGCTTCTGTGGCCGAAGTCTTTTCCGCCGGGGATGCCATGGTTCAAAATAATCCACAACTCAAAAATACCCTGCAGCAGATTGAGAAAGAATTTGGCGAAGGTGCGATCATGCCATTAGGGTCGGCTCAGCAGGGCCGCATCAAGGGTATTTCAACCGGTTGCCTCTCGCTTGACATCGCACTCGGTGGTCAAGGAATTCCGCGGGGACGCGTGACCGAAATGTTTGGCCCCGAATCGAGTGGTAAAACCACGTTGGCCTTGCACGTGGTTGCAGAAGCTCAGGCTGCAGGTGGAATCGCAGCATTTATTGATGCCGAACATGCTCTCGATCCACGTTGGGCAAAAAAATTAGGTGTAGAGTTAGAAACGCTTCTCGTTTCGCAGCCGAATCACGGCGAACAGGCGATGAACATCTGTGAGATGCTGGTTCAATCTAATGCAGTTGATATCGTCGTGATCGACTCGGTGGCTGCATTAATCCCCCAGAAAGAACTCGAGGGTGAAATTGGTGATACCCACATCGGTCTTCAGGCTCGATTAATGAGCCAAGCAATGCGGCGACTCACGGGCTCGATTGCCAAGAGTAAGACATGTGTGGTCTTTATTAACCAGATTCGAGAAAAAATTGGTGTGATGTTCGGCAGTCCTGAGACAACACCCGGAGGACGCGCATTAAAGTTCTACTGCTCCTGTCGCATTGATGTCCGTAGAATTGGTCAACTCAAAGATGGCGAGCTAGTCGTCGGTCAGCGGGTACGGGCAAAGGTCGTAAAAAATAAAGTTGCACCCCCATTCCGTCTCGCCGAATTTGACATGATGCATACAGACGGGATTAGTTACGAGGGCGATATTATTGATATGGCACTTGCATCCAAGTACGTTGTCCGCAGCGGGGCTTGGTTCCGCTACGGAGACATCCAGTTGGGGCAAGGTCGAGAAAAGGCGAGGATTTTCCTCAAAGAAAATCCAGAAGTTACCCAGAAGTTACGTGAAGAGGTGCTGGCGGCAGGAGGTCATCACGACTTATTGGCCGGTACTGATTCCACGGAGGCGCTACCATCGGAATCGGAATCGGAATCGGAATCGGAATCGGAAACAGAAACAGAAACAAAAACGGAGGCGGTCTCGGCAGGTTGAAGTCGAGTCCTTGGGGGACTCGATGCTTGGGCTTTGAGGTTCGTCGCATCAAAGCGGTTTGCAGTTTTTCTCGAGTCCGAATCGCAATGACAGGAATGGTTTCCCGTAGATCATCTCGCCGGTTATCTAAAAAAAGTCGCCCCACGAAGGGTGGGGTGCTTTCCTCGGGCGGCATTTTGGTTTGGGGACCGCTTTTCGCAGTCGTCTTTTTTGCCTGGTCTCAGCGTTTGGTTCTCGGGGAAGAGTCGCCACATAAAGAATCGCTTTCAGGATTAGCAGTGGCGACCGCCTTGGAGGAAGTGCTGATCCAGGTCATTGCCGAAGCGGCGGATTCGGTTGTACCGATTGCTATTTTTCGCGCTGGTGGTGTGGCAGAATCAAATCGGATTGTTGGCAGTCGGGGCTTTCGCGTTGCAGATCCTGCCAGTACGCCGCCGCTCGATGCGGTTCCCGACGCTTATGGCACCGGTGTGGTTGTGAACGACGAAGGTTTGATTCTGACCAATCAACATGTGGTTCAAGGTGCAGTCGCTGCGCTGCGGATTTTTATTCGCGTTCCAGAAAGGCCTTTGTGGGACGAGGTCCGGATCAAAGCCACCGACACTTATAGCGATCTGGCGGTTTTGGAGGGCGTCTCGCCCGGATTTGCAAAACGCAAGTGGCGGCCCATGCCTTTAGGCGATGGGGAAAAATTGCGTAAAGGTCAGATTGTTATCACGCTGGGTAATCCCTTCGCACTTGCACGTGATGGTGAAGTGAGCGCGGGATGGGGAATTGTTTCAAACCTCCGCCGCAAATTGCCGCCTACGCGTGGATCGGCAAAAACACCAAGACGCCCGAGCATGCACCATTTGGGAACATTGATCCAAACAGATGCAAAGTTGAATTTAGGGACGAGCGGAGGTCCTCTGTTGAACTTGCAGGGCGAAATGATCGGGCTCACGACCTCGCTGGCGGCCATCGAGGGCCACGAGCGTGCTGCCGGCTATGCTTTGGCGGTTGATCAGTCATTTCGTCGGGCACTTGGTCTGCTCATGCAGGGCCGCGAGGTCGAATACGGTTTTATGGGAATTCGTCCAGGGGAACTCAAAGAAAGCGAACGCATAGCCGGGCAACGTGGTGTCCGTGTGCAAAGCGTCATCAATGGTGGACCCGTTGTTGGCCAGGTACGAAGAATGGATGTGGTGACGCACATTGACGGCGAAAGTGTTGACTCGCTTGATGGCTTGTTACTAAGAATAGGTCGATCACCGGCACACCAAGAGGTCATTTTACGCGTTCTTCGCAAGGGACGTCCCTTAAATATTCCGGTGAAGCTGACAAAGAATCGTGTCTGGGGAGATTCGATTGCCACAGTACAACCGTCATCGTGGCGGGGCTTACGTATCGATCATCCGGCGGCGACGCGGCCTTTTTCGGATGTTTGGCAAATCCCGACTGAATGCGTCGTCGTGCGTGAAGTTTTTAAGGGTAGCCCTGCCGAGAAGGCCGGGATTGAACCAGGCATGCAGATTCATCGACTCGGCAACGTTCCAACCTATTCTGTCGCTGCGTTTCGTCAGGGGATCAAAGATCTGACCGGCCCGATCCAAGTTGAAGTTCAAAATCCGCGGGGTGG
>CAUZBD010000224.1:0-4971 GCA_963577795.1 Planctomycetota bacterium
CATGACGACCACCATCGCATTCTCAAATGCGGCTCGGGTCATGATATCGCATGGCTTGAGATCCAACTGAAGTAAATTCAAAACCGCCGCCCCGGCCGCTCGACATTCCTCTAATTTGTTAGGATCTTCAGCCGGCGTAGAGGAACTAAAGGGAAGCGACATCCCAAGTGCTTCAATGGCACTCGCCATGGTGTTTGCGGTGTACATGCCGCCGCAGGCACCCGCTCCAGGACAGCTATGGCGAATAATTTCACTTCTTTCCTGCTCCGTCCTCTTTCCGGCTAGGAACTCACCGTAACACTGAAACGCGGAAACGATATCAAGCTTTTCATCCCGCCAGGATCCTGCCCGAATGGTTCCTCCATAAACCATCAAGGAGGGACGATTGATCCGGGCCATTGCCATCACACAACCCGGCATATTTTTATCGCAACCCGGTAAAGACACATTGGCGTCGTACCACTGAGCCCCCATGACTGTTTCAATCGAATCGGCAATCAAATCGCGCGACTGAAGCGAGTAGCTCATACCCTCTGTGCCCATCGAAATACCATCGCTGACACCGATTGTATTGAATCGCATTCCGACCATGCCGGCCGCTTCTACCCCCTGCTTTACCTCGACTGCTAATTGGTCCAAATGCATATTGCAGGTGTTGCCCTCATACCAGACGCTGGAAATCCCCACTTGAGGCTTGTCCATATCCTCGCTCGTCAGACCCGTACCAAAAAGCATCGCCTGGGATGCGCCCTGGCTTTTGGGTTGCGTTACCCGAGAGCTAAACCGGTTTAAACCCTTTGTTGCAGTCATGCTATTTCTCAATCAAAAAATAAAAGATGCTGGGGTTCATGAAATTGACTTGCGTCTGGAGGACACCCTTTTTATGGTGTGGTAGCCAAAACTTGCTTCCTCTCTTTTTGCAACTGATGACCCATCCCCTATTCGTGCCGTACGCAATCATAAACCATTAAGGAGTCTGAAGGGAGTTGGCCCAACGACAGCGTCAGTCGCCCATTTCTTCTTTCAGTTCAATTCAACCGAATTCAATTGCTCACAGACAAGCAATAATCATGAACCTACCTGAGTTCATTTATTTTGATTTAGGCAATGTGCTCCTGTATTTCAGTCGAGAGCGGCAGTTCTTCCAGATGGCTGACGTTCTTGGAATATCCGTTGCGGAGGTCGATCAGATTGTAGAGAAAAATGATCTGATGCATCGTTGCGAGACTGGTAAGCTCTCATCCAAGCAAGCGCACACTATTCTTTGCGATGCTGCGGAAAGCAATTGTGACTTTCTCTCACTCTTTCGAGCGAGCAGCGACATCTTTGAAATTAATTTGTCGATGTTGCCTCTGATTACACAACTTGTACGCAACGGCCATCGACTCGGCATCCTCTCCAATACGTCAGCAAATCATTGGGAATACTGCCTAGACCATTTTTCAATTCTGCGTGATTGCTTTGAGGAGATCGTCCTTAGCTATGAGGTGGGTGTGATGAAACCTCAAGAAGAAATCTACGAAGCAGCAATACAAGCAGCAGGCGTTTCTGCAGAAAAGATTTTCTACGCCGACGATCTCCATCCCAATATCGAGGGTGCCAATCGTTGTGGTATTGATGCGGTGCTGTATACCGATACACCTTCACTCGTAGAAAGCATGCGGCAGAGAGGAATTGAACTTGCTCTCTGAATCAGGTTCCGCGAGCAAGCGGCTAAAAACATTGGTTTACTGACTCAGAAACATCGTTGTTTGCGCAATCAGTAAATGTAGCGATTGATTAGGTTTTCGAGCATTTCTTGCCGACCACTTGCGTTGCCGTCGATCTCTCCCTTTTCGAGCATATACGCTTCGAGAGTTTTAAAACTATGCTCGCCGTTTTCAATCCCTGCCCCAACACCGCTATCCCAACTTGAATACCGTTCGGTGAGCAGACGTGCAAGTTCACCATCGGCCCGAATCGCAGTTGCAATTTTGAGCCCCGCAGCAAAGGCGTCCATGCCTCCGATGTGTGCATGAAAAAGATCGACTACCTCAAAGCTTTCGCGACGCACCTTGGCATCAAAATTAACACCACCCGTCTGGAAACCACCATACTTCAAAAGCATGAGCATGCACTGCGCCGTAAGATAAACATTCGTTGGAAATTGATCGGTATCCCATCCTAAAAGTTCATCGCCCGTATTGGCATCAATCGACCCGAGCATCCCTTGACTTGCCGCTGCATCCATTTCATGCATCATCGTATGACCGGCAAGCGTTGCGTGGTTGGTTTCTAGATTCAATTTCAAATGATCTTCAAGATCGTAGGCCCTGAGAAAATTCATACAGGCCGCAGCATCTGAATCGTATTGATGCTTCGTTGGTTCTTTCGGTTTCGGTTCGATATAAAACTGGCCTGCAAAGCCAATCTCCCGGGCATAATCAACAGCCATATGGAGAAACTGAGCCAGATGATCCAACTCGCGTTTCATATCGGTGTTCCAAAGATTCTGATAGCCTTCTCGACCGCCCCAGAACGTGTAGCCCTCTCCACCAAGTTCTTTGGTTACCTCGATCGCTTTTTTCACCTGCGCCGCCGCATAGGCGAAAGCATCTGCGTTCGGGCTTGTAGCGGCTCCATGTGCGTAACGCTTATTGCTAAAAAGGTTGGCTGTGCCCCAAAGTAATTTGATTCCAGTTTTATCTTGCAATCGGCGAAAGACTTTGACCACTGCGTCAAGATTTTTGTTACTTTCACGGAGTGTTGCTCCTTCAGGTGCGATGTCCCGATCGTGGAATGCATAGTAGGGTGCGCCAAGTTTTTCAATAAACTCAAATGCCATCTCCCCACGACAGATGGCATCCTCGACCGTCCCATCTTCAAGTTTCCATGGCCTTTCCGCACATCCCGGACCAAACGGATCGGCACCTGCGCCACGGAATGTGTGCCAATAAACCACACTGAATCGAAGGTGCTCTTTCATGGAGCGTCCTTCAATCATTGCATCGGCATCGTAGTGGCGGAACGCGAGGGGGTTTGTGGAGTCAGGCCCCTCAAAACGAATTTTCTCAATATCTGGAAATGCAGCCATTGTTTTGCTTCCAATTGTTTTCGATCTTATTCTCCATCCAACAGGAACGACCAACTTTTCATTCCCTTCGCGAGGCACTATCGTGCCAGATCGAAATACCTTTCGCAACCGATGGAATAATGGTTTGCGGATGTAACGGATCCTCACGACCGCAAAGAATGAAGTCTGCAAACAGTTGAACCAACACACTAAATCCAGCGACCCGTTGATTCTGCCTGGTCCGGGATTCGTCGAGTGAGATCCGGAAACTTTTTCACCCAAACCGGGCGAGGCCGGACCCTGTCACCACGCCTCTCTTGCAGGCCGTTTCGGACACGGGGCCGGAACGCTTGGGGAGGGGAAGCACGGGGCTGCCTTCAATTTCTGCAAAAAGTTGACCATTTTTGGCGTTTTTGGCTTTCCCAGCCCCCATACGTTGCTGGCAAGCCCACCGCGCCGCCACCCGATGCAGGAGGCTTCCTGGAGGCTTAAGGCAACGCTTGTTTGCAGCCCCGGCCCCTTGAACGGAACCCCCTACGGTGATTATATTTGCTGGATTGCAAGTTAGTCCAAGAAAGTTATTTTTGCACCATGAAGGTTCGCGCCAGCGTTAAACGCATTTGCGAAAGCTGCAAGGTTGTCCGGCGGCGGGGCGTTGTCTTCGTTGTGTGTAAAAATCCCCGCCACAAACAGCGGCAGGGGTAACTGATCCATGGGCCACCGCATCCATGGTTCGCAGCGAGGCTTAGGCGGATAAGAGCTATCCGGATTGGGTCGTCCGGTGCGTTGCCTCAGAGAAGGATTTTTTTGCAACTCCATCCCATACATGCAGCACGTGAATCTTAAACCGATTGACTGGTTTTCAGGATAAAGCATTATGCCTCGTTTATTAGGTGTCGACATTCCAAGTGATCGTCCTACGGTCATTTCCCTGACCTACCTTTTTGGAGTTGGGCCGAAAAGTGCTCGGCAACTGTGTCAGGATGCTGGTATCGATCCGCAAAAGCGAGCACGGGAATTGCACGAGGACGAAGTGGCTCGCTTGGCGGCACTTCTCGATAAAGACTATGTAGTTGAAGGCCAATTGCGACGGCAGGTTGCACAAAATGTATCGCGTTTACGCGACATTGCGTGTTATCGTGGGATGCGACATCGGCGTGGTCTGCCCGTTCGGGGCCAACGAACCCGGACCAACGCAAGAACGCGTAAAGGGCCTCGACGCACAGTAGCTGGCAAAAAGGGCGTGAAGGACTTGCGTTAAACTTGCTGAAACAATCTGGTAAATGTAATTGGGAGTTACTGTGGCGAAAAGTAAAAAAAAGAAGGTGCGACGAAATGTTGCAGTAGGTATCGTCTACATCAAGGCAACATTTAACAATACGACTGTCACGGTTACCGATACCAAGGGGGATACGTTGTGTTGGGCAAGTGCAGGCACCTCTGGCTTTAAAGGTAGTCGAAAAAGCACTCCTTTTGCAGGTCAGTGTGCGGCACAACAAGCAGCCGATAAAGCCAAGAAATTTGGGATTAAAGACGTTGATGTTCGGGTTAATGGCCCGGGTAGTGGGCGAGAAAGTGCAATCACAGCACTCCAATCAGCCGGTGTAAATATTAAATCGATAGAAGACATCACACCGATGCCTCATAACGGTTGTCGGCCTGGAAAAAAGAGGAGAGTTTGATTCGAAAACTGCCAAAAGCAGTTGATTAGCGACAGTTGATTTTCGAATAGTGTTCAAAACAAGCGGTTACGGAGACAAACTATGCATATTCGTTGGCGCGGTCTGGAACTTCCAAGTCAGGTCCAAAAGGAAACCCTTACGCCTACTTACGGGAAGTTTGTTGCCGAACCTTTTGAACGAGGATTCGGCGTTACGGTCGGTAATAGCCTACGTAGAATTCTTCTTTCGAGCCTTGAA
>CAUZBD010000225.1:0-4966 GCA_963577795.1 Planctomycetota bacterium
CGACATTACCATTCTTGCCAACTTGGAGGATGCGCAGCAAGCGCTGCACCGCGAGGGAGAAATCAGTGAGATTAAGGCCATCAGTTGCGTGCAGTGCGATACTCCGGAGGATACATCACTCGGAACCCTGCGCGCCCAATTAAAAAAAATTCTCCCAGAGACCCAAGTCTATCTGATGAAAGAAATTGCCGATGCCCGCGTACGTCAACGTCGGATGATGGAGACGTATTCCCCGTTCGTGATGCTCATTTTGATCCTCGCCAGTGGTTCGTGGCTTGGCGTTTTGGCAGCGATCAATGTCCGTGAGAGGATCGGAGAAATTGGTCTGCTCCGCGCCCTCGGTTACGGTGGGGGGACCATTGGTTTTTTAATTCTTGGACGGGCACTACTTGTCGGTTTGCTCGCCGCCATCTTTGGGTTTGCGATAGGAACCGGCATGACGCTAACGTTCGGCCCCGAAATGTTTCCAATAACGGCCGGTGGGATCCGCAGCGACTTCCATCTTTTAGCGTTTGCCGCGATGGCGGCGCCACTGATTGCACTTTTAGCGAGTTTTATTCCTGCCGCTTGGGCCATCGGTCACGATCCGGCTGTCACCTTACGTGAGGGGCAGTGAGTATGGTCATTCAACTCAGAAATGTAACACGCACGTTTCCGGTGCGGCACGACAAGGTGACGGCACTGGCAGAGATCAATTTGGATATCGAAGCTGGTAAATTGATTTGCTTTTGCGGCCCGAGTGGTTCGGGGAAGACGACACTTCTTTTTACGATTGGCGGGATGCTTCGGCCCAATTCGGGAAAAGTTAGCGTCCTTAATCGCGATCTGTATGCCCTTTCAAAATCAGAAAGAGCTTCATTTCGAGCAACGCAAATCGGATTTATTTTTCAAGACTTCCATCTCGTTCCCTATCTGACAGTCCGCGAAAATGTATTGTTGCCGCTAGGGCATCTCAAGACCTCGCAGCGAGGTGGGCAACAAGACTGTGACCAATTGCTCGAACGTTTGGGGCTCGCACATCGAATCCACCACAAGCCAAGTCAACTCAGTGCGGGGGAGCGACAGCGGACGGCGATTGCCCGGGCAACCGTACTCAAGCCACCGGTGCTGCTCGCTGACGAGCCCACCGGAAATTTGGATGAACATTCTGCAGAAGAGGTTTATCGCGTATTAACCGAGTACCGGGAGCAAGGGGGTACGGTGCTGGTGGTCACCCATACTCGTTCGGCATGGACGTATGCCGATCAGGTGATTCAGCTCGTAGGCGGCCGGGTCCAGGTTGATCCTCCAGTAGACAGTGGTCACTTCAAAGAAGGATAAAGAATCAATGGATTCATCGATCAATTCGGTCGGAAATACAAATACTCCGATGGCTTGCGGCTTTTTACGGCGCGTTTCTTTCGGAGCATTTGTCGGGACACTACTGTTTTTGCTCCCGGTTCTATCAGCGGTCGCAGAGTGGCCTACGTATCGACATGACAATGCCCGCAGCGGCCAGACCCCCGAATCGCTCCTGCCAAAGGAGCTCGGGCCTGCCTGGCACTGGAAATCGATCCGTCCACCACTGCCTGCATGGGCAGGACCTGCTAAGTGGGATGCCTATAACGATATTCCTCGCCTCAACTCCATGCGCAATTACGATGCTGCGTTGCATACGACCGTTGGTGGGGGAAAGGTTTATTTTGGTTCCTCCATCGATGATACGGTTCGTTGTCTCGACGCTGCGACCGGAGCACCATTGTGGAGTTACACGACCGATGGTCCGGTGCGGATTGCCCCTTCGCTGGCCGAGGGCAGCGTTTATTTTGGCTCGGATGACGGTTCGGCTTACTGTCTCGATGCGGAGACAGGTGCCCTGGAGTGGAAATTCAATCCGCGTGCCGATTACCGGAAGGTCATCAATAACAATCGCTTGATTTCGTTTTGGCCTGTGCGCACGGGTGTCACCGTTGAGGAGGGAACCGCTTATTTCTGCTGTTCGATGCTTCCTTGGAGACGTTCCTATTTGTGTGCAGTGGATGCCAAAACGGGAAAGGTTGAGGGCGAGGGTCGCTACGTGAAAGAGTTGAGTGACAGTCATTCGTTTGAAGGGGCGATGCTCGCTTCCAAAGAACTGTTGATCGTTCCTCAAGGACGCATCGCTCCTCTCATTTTAAATCGCAAGGATGGTACGCGTCGCGGAAAAGTCGATTATCACGGCAGCGGGTGCTTTGCCTTACTGACACCGGATAATCAACTTTTTCACGGTCCCGGCAACCGCGATGGTAATTTTACTGCCAGCAATCCGAACACCGGAGCGCGTCTGGCGACCTTCCCGATGGGCCAGTCGCTGATTGTGGCAGGCGAGACGGCTTATCTGCTCAGTACGCCGACCAAAAACGCGATCAATCCGAAAAAGCAGGAAGACCTCAATATCGCGCTCAACGCAGACAAAGAACCTCTCATTACCACGCACTTTGATCGCCAAAAGCTCGGCCGACCGGTGATCACTGCTTTTGATCGAGTGACCAAGAAAATTCGTTTTCGCGCTACGGGGCTCTCGGTCGTTTCGATGATTTTAGCGGGCGATACGATTTACGCTGGATTGGTCGATGGGGTGGCTGCTCTTTCGGCCGACGATGGATCGGTTCTCTGGGAAGCAAGTGTCCACGGCAGAGCCTTTGGTCTGGCGGTGGCCGCAGGAGGGCTGTTTGTCAGTACGGACGAAGGGCAGATCACCTGTTTCAGAGCGGAGGGCAACGAGAAATCACATTCCCTCCGCCAAAAATTTGCGCCACTTCAAATAGATTCTGAAAATGCATCGCCCGCAAAACTTGCTTGGGGTCCGCTTTTGCAATTTGATACCCCTACCTCGGCCACCGTGCGTTGGGGAACAGGGGAGAAAATGCCCACTCGTCTGGAGTACCTTTCTGCCAGTGGGAAACAAAGCGTTACGGATGATACGCTGAAACAGGAGCATCAGGTGCCCCTGAAAAATCTCGGTCATCGCCGCAACCATCCCTATGCAATTCTACAGACCGATGCGACCGGTAAAAAACAGCGATCCACGTTCGACTGCGACACCTTCTTTAATTATTCTACTTGGCCCGCGAAAGAGACGTCGGCGGGAGAAGCTGAGCAGGCGGCCGTCGAGGCTGCAAAAAAGATTATTGCGCAGGGTGGAACAGGCCCCGGCCTTTGCGTCGTTTTAGGGGCCGGACCTCTGGCCGGGGCCATTGCGGCGCAAAGCGATTGGACGGTGCTATGTCTCGAAACGGATCAAGAGAAAAGGACCTTGACCCGCACGCAATTGCTTCGCGCGGGACTTTATGGCCATCGTGTGGCTGTGCTGCCGGTCGAATCTTTCGAAGCAGTGCCTTTGCCAAGTCACTTTGCGAATTTGGTTGTTTCTGCAGCGACAAGCGCAGGGCAAGATCCAGAAATCGGAGCCGCTGAAGCTTTCCGGTTGTTGCGGCCCGAGGAGGGGCTTGGGGTCTTTGGCCAAGTTACAACGGAAAATGCTGAAGCGGCGGTAGAGCGACTGGAAGATTATTTCCACCGCGACGCTATTCCGGCGACGTTCATTGCCGACAAAGATGGAGTTTGGGCCCGCTTTGTCAAACCTTCGCTTGAGGGTGCCGGCGAGTGGTCGCATCAATATGGACGAGCGGACAATTCAGCTTTCGGCGGGGAACTACTCGGCTACACTTCGGTTGCCAACGAAATGGAAACGCAGTGGGTGGGGCGTCCTGGACCCCGCTACCAGCCCGATCGCAGCGGACGCAAACCTGGACCACTCTCAACCGGTGGCCGACTGTTCGCCCAGGGCCTTGAACGGATTGTGGCGGTGGACACCTACAACGGAACGATTCTTTGGTCGGCGGAGGTTCCTGGGATGCGTCGCTTCAACATTCCACGCGACTCGAGCAACTGGTGTGCGGATGAGGAGGCAGTCTACGCCGCTGTGGGAGATCGTTGTTGGCAATTCAATGCCCGCGATGGTCAATTACGCATGCAGTACACGTTGCCAAAAGAGGCATCAGCACTCATAAAGGGCCCCACCAATCGGCAGTGGAGCTATGTGGGAAGTCTGGGGCCCCTCCTGCTCGGCAGTGCCACCGCAGCAGATGCCCCGTACGAAGAGTTTCGCGGGCATGCCGCGTGGTACGATCAGCCGAAGGGGCCGCAGGCTGCCAAGGTATGTAGCGATTCCCTGTTTGCACTATCCAAACAGACCGGTGCGCTGCTGTGGAATTATCGAGACGGTCTGATTCTCAACCCGACGATAACAGCCACTCCCGAGAGGATTTATTTCGTGGTGTGCCGCCATCCCGAACTTTTGGCAGCAGATTCAAGACGGATCGACAGTCCAGATCTTTGGGAAAATCAATTTCTTGTAGCGCTCGATGTGAAAACGGGTGAACTGCTCTGGGAGCAGCCGCTCGACACCGATGATGGGGAATCGGTCTTTTATCTGGCCCATCAGCGAGAAAAATTGGTGATCGTCTCTTCGGGGAGTGGAAAATATCACGTCTCGGTTTACGACGATCAAGACGGAAAACTTGCCTGGGAAGATCGCTTTGACTGGCCAGGCGGTGCGCACGATCACGGGAAAGCAATGTCCCGACCGGCGATGATCAACGGGAATCTTTTCGTGCGTCCTCGCGTTTTCGATCTGGCGAGTGGTCAGACGCTCGCCAAGGTGATGCCGGGAGGTGGCTGCGGAACGTATGCCTGTGCAGGTAATTTTCTTATCTTTCGTTCCGGAAATATCACGCTTTGGGATCACCGCTATGAAATTCCCTCTCAGTGGGCGCGGCTCCGTCCAGGCTGTTGGCTGAGTGCGATTCCAGCAAACGGTATGCTCTTGGCACCGGAGGCAGGTGGCGGTTGCAGTTGTGGTACCTGGATGGAGACATCGGTTGGATTTATGCCGAAAAAGGCCAAGCCCGTCAAACTCCAGGCAGCAAACTAATGCGTTGGCTTT
>CAUZBD010000226.1:0-4947 GCA_963577795.1 Planctomycetota bacterium
TTTGCTTCATAGCGAACGATGTCGGGGATTTTTTTTACCTCGACAGGAGGCAGCGGTATGAATCGTGAAAGACCACTTTGACCGGAAACGGACACAGCGACTTTTGTGCCTCGGAGTTCGTTTCGCGAGAGAAACAACTGCAACGCTTCGCGAACCATTTCCTCTGGATCCGCTTCAGGTTGCGAAAGAATTTTTGGATACTCAATGTAGTCAAAGGCTTCGGCAATAATCTTTTGTGGGTCGTCTTCACTTGGTGCGCAGCGGAGTGCTTTCAGCGCACATTGACCAATGTCGATACCCCAAGTTGAGGTTACCTTTGACATCCCAAAACCTCTTCCGTCTGTTCCCGGCACCGTTTGTCGAAAGCGACAAATTTCTGGTGTTTTACCTGCTGTTTCACGCTGCCAGTTCGATTAGTGCCACCCGGACCCTCTCTTGTACCAGTCTAGTGGTCGCATCAAAAGGATGCCAATTAACCCCCCCCCTTATGAGGTAGCACGGAGCAGATTCTGAAAAAAATCAAAATATTGGCTTGTGGAGAGATCTTTTTGGAAATATTTTCTCTCCAAACGCACCGGAGTGATCCTCCCTGGGCTTTTTGGCGGTTGGAAAGGATTGCAGGTAGCGAAATGCGAACAAGAGATGATTTACGCGTTCGTGTAGGGCATAAGAATTTCTTCCGTCTCCAGACCCGCAAGTGGCGAATAACCACAATCAACCACAGCCTTTCCCAAACTCGTTGCATCACGGAAATAAGCATCATCAGGATGCTTCGCCTCGATTCGATTTCGAGTCTCGCGACAAAATATATCAGCTGCCTGCTGCACGAATGCATCGTCTTGGCGGGCTGCGTAAAGGCTGGTACACAGAATCGTGAGTAGGTTCTGAATGTTTTCAGATAAAGTTGCCATTCGGCATTGACGATCCGCCAAAGCAAGTTGATGTTTTCGCATGGTGCCGCTGATGGTAGAGGGCATCTTCTGTAAAGATGCCGCCGCAAACTTGGCATGTTCTTGGAGTGCTGGCGGCATTTCAGGAAGATGCATACCGCGACCCATCTTCATTTTTTCACACAGCATCCAATACGCATAAGGACCCATCACCGATTTGAGCGCCCAGACATGTGAAGGGTTTGTCAACCGTGGATTTCGGATACCTGCGGACTGCAGTGCGCGGCCAATGGGTTCAAAAAATTGTGTGCCGTGATTTTTGACTAGGGATTTAAAGAATGCCATCCCGAGCATTTCGCCTTCTCCCTCATAGATACAGGGTGCAAGGTATTCGTGGACGTTGTCTCCGAAGAGATGGCCTTGGAGAAAACTTCGACCACCGTGTGTTTTCATCAAAAGCTCAATAGCCGCTTCTTTTTGAAGTTCACTTCCTAAAATTTTAGCGATGATACATTCCATTTCACCTCGGTAGCCCTGATCGATCAGACCACTACACCAGGCGACCATTGCGTCGCATGCAACAATCATACCTGCGATGCGACCCAAACGCCGTTGGATGAGTTCTCGCGATGCAATGCGTTGGCCGTACGTTGTCCTAAACTTTGCCCAAGGGATCATATTTGCCATCATCGTGCGTAAGGTACCGGCTGCTGTGGCACACAAGGCCACGCGACCTAAATTTAGGCCATGGTAGGCTATGGTGAGTCCGTCGCCTTTTGCTGGCCGCAATAAATTTTCCACGGGAACCTTAAAATCATTAAAAATGATCCCCTGATTGAATGCGCGTCGGAGAGCATAAAGACCATATTTTTTTAAGTGGAAGGAATCACTTTCCTCTAGAGGTAGATCGACAATTAATACAGCAGGTTTTTCTTCGATCAAACAGACCAAGCCAATCGTTCGACCAGGGACAACGTTTGTAATAAAAAGCTTTTCGCCACTAACGTGATAATGACTACCGCGGAGTTCAGCCCGCGTACGAAGTGCCGTGAGATCAGAACCCGCACAAGGTTCTGTGAGCGCGAACGCAGACAGTTTACTGCCACTGGCTAGGGCAGGAAGATATTGTTTTTTTTGCTCGGCATTCCCAAAAGTACGAACCGGATCTACCGCGCCAATACATCCATGAACACTCGCTAAACCAGCAATCGTCGGCTCATGGGTTGCCATGGTGGTTAAAAATTGGGCGAAAGCGGAGAACGAAGAACCACTTCCTCCGTACTGAGAATCAACCAACAATCCCCAATAGCCAACACCTGCCAAGGATTTGAAAACTGTTTCCGAAATTTTTCCATGCTGATCATAGAGTGAACCATCTTTTCGATGTATGCCAACAACCCGAATACTTTCTTCCATCACGGTTTTGACGCCATCAGGAATTATCGCCGTGCGACTCGTAAAAAGCTCATACGGTGGCTGCTTCTCCCAGACAGCGCGATGCGCAGGGCTGTTGACAGTCTGATACTGTGGCGCGAAAAGGGCTTCAACTTGATCGTCTGCTTGGTCGATGACCCCAGTTCGTCGCGATTCTTCGGCACTCTTACCGCCGAGTTCCAGCGCAGTTTCCGCGAAAGATTTTTCCCCGTTTTGGCGAGGGGCTTTGTCAAAGTCAGAAGAGTTGCCACTCATATATTCCACGTATCTTAAGAAGGTTCAGAGGATACGCGCTCCTGTTGCTACTTATTGCACTGTCAAAAGCACTAATTCTCGATTCGTTCAAAAATTGTCGCGATCCCCTGTCCGACACCAATACACATGGTAGCTAAACCATATCGAACTTGTCGGGAAATCATATTGTGAATCAATGTGGTCGCAATCCGAGCGCCACTGGCCCCCAAGGGATGTCCAATGGCGATCGCCCCCCCAGAGATATTCACGCGGTTTATATCTGCATCAAGTAACTGAATACAAGCAAGCGCCTGAGCTGCAAAAGCTTCATTCAGTTCAATAAGGTCGATATCCTTGAGCGAGAGATCTGCTCTGCGAAGCGCTTTTTGCGTGGCGGGCACAGGTCCGGTTCCCATGATGCAGGGATCGACCCCAGCAATTGCAGTCGCAATAATACGCGCCAGCGGCCGGAGACCTAGTTCATCGGCTTTTGCTTCAGACATAATCAGCATTGCCGCCGCACCATCATTCAAGGGGGAACTGTTACCGGCAGTAACGGTACCCATGCCAGGCATGAATGCGGGCTTGAGTTGCGCAAGCGCTTCTTGACTCGTGTTGTTTCGTATCGACTGGTCAAAATCAAGGAGCGTCCGTTCGCCCGCTTCATTTTTACCCCATACCGGAACGATTTCATTTTTGAAATGACCATCTGCAGTTGCATCTGCTGCCAATTGATGACTACGTAGAGCAAATTCGTCTTGAGATTCACGAGAGATGGAATGTACTTGAGCTAAAAATTCAGCAGTTACTCCCATCATTAACGCACCCTTACTGGTTCGCGTGAAAAGTTTGGGATTGACATCGAAGTCTTTATCCATCGGGATGTGATGCATATGCTCAAGCCCCCCGACAATTTGCACATTTTCAAAACCGGACATAATGGCATGTGCGCCCTGGTTGACGGCCTGAAGGCTACTCCCACAGAGTCGATTAATCGTTGCGCCACCAGTTTGTACGGAAAGACCCGACATCAATGCTATATTGCGGGCAACACAGAAACCTTGTTCGCCTTGCTGTTGGGTGTTGCCCATCAAGCAATCTTCAATTTTGTCAGGATCTATTCCAGACCGGGCTATTAATCCCTCAACAACCGCAACAGCAAGATCATCGCTGCGAACATCCCGAAAAAAACCGGTTTCTGAGTGTGCCCGCCCGACTGGCGATCTCACACACTCAACGACAACTGCACTATTCACCGGTTAAACCCTTTTTGTTCATTGAAGCTGCTTGCAGAAACACAAAATACCCAAAATAGGTTTATATAACCTTTCGTTTGTGTTCTCCGCGTAAAGATCCGACGGCATTCTATCTCAAGCAAGGGTTTTGTAGACCTCCTTCAATTTCATCCCCTTGCTCCAGGAAAAATTACTTCCTTTAGCTTTATATTACACTATCCTTCGCCACTATGTATTAATTTGCTACTTTCGAACGATTCAAGTTGCGGAGGTAGGCAGCCTTGAAAAAACAGAATGTTCTTGACTAAGCAATGAGTTAATTATCACGATCATGAGCCAACAAACGACAGGAGCAGGGATTATTCTCTGCGGTGGAAAAAGTGAACGGATGGGTCGTGCAAAACCATTGCTTCCGTTTGGCGACGAGGTTCTCCTTCAAAGAGTGACTCGTGTTTTAGCAGAGGTTGTAACCCCTTTGATCGTCGTCGCTTCCCCCGAACAATCTCTCCCCACTTTTTCTTGTGAAACCGTAGTTGTCTACGATCGTCATCGCGGTCACGGGCCGCTCGAAGGACTGGCAGTGGGCCTCAAGGCGTTGCCCAAAACAATAGACATAGCTTTTGTTACCGGTTGTGATACACCTTTTATCAACCCATTGTTTGTTGCGAGGATCCTTTCCTTCTTAGATGGTTACACTGCGGCAATTCCAAAAGAGGGCGGGCGGTATCACCCTCTTTGTGCAGCCTTTAGCAGAAGTGCTTTGCCACACATTGAAAAATTGCTTGCTGCAGGAGAGCGACGGATGGGACTATTAATAGAATCTATTGCGCGGCGAGAAGTTTTACCGACGGAATGGTGTGATGTAGATCCACATTCAAATTCTCTTCGCAATGTGAACAATCCAGAAGATTATGCAGCCGCATTAAGAGAAGCAGGTATCCAATAGCCAAAGAAGGTACGACTCATGCAAGATAAACTTCAGTTACCGCTTCAGCAGATCCGCACTGCGAGAGAATACACCCTCACGCTTTTGAAGGATCTGCAACCAGAAGAGTGGTTTCAAACGCCATCCCCGCCGGTATCCCATATTGCCTGGCAAGCCGGACATATTGCAATGGCACAGTTTCGGCTTTGCCTTGAACGATTGAGAAATT
>CAUZBD010000227.1:0-4932 GCA_963577795.1 Planctomycetota bacterium
CACGCAAATTCTTCCCCAATCGCTGGCTGAAGCGATCGATGCGCTCGAGAAGGATGAAATTGTCTGCGGGGCGCTGGGCGTTATTGCAGATGAGTTTATAACACTCAAAAAGCGGGAATGGGAAACGTATCTCGGTCAGGTGAGTGCCTGGGAAGTGGACCAATATTTGACATTTTTTTAATCACCGTTTTTAATCACCGTTTTTAATCACTGATCTTTAATGCCCCGGGATCGGGGTTTCGGCAAGTTTCCACCCCATGCCATACCGCCTGCTCAAGTTTGGTCTCTCGAGTGCCTATCCGGAGTCGCGGATGTTTCCCGTGCCCGGTCCGCTCCGCGATGCGTACGATGTGGTGATTATTGGTGGAGGCGGGCATGGATTGGCGGCCGCCTATTATTTGGCGAAAGAATATGGAATCACCAATGTCGTGGTCCTGGAACAGGGTTATCTTGGTAGTGGTGGCACGGGACGCAACACGGCAATTGTGCGTTCGAATTATCTGACGCCCCAGGGAGCCGCGTTCTATCAGGCGAGTGTCGACCTCTTTCAAGATCTCTCCCGGCAGCTCGATTTCAATCTTTTTTACTCACAGCGGGGCCATTTCACCCTGGCCCACTCGCAGGCTTCACTCCGTACCCAACGGTGGCGTGCAGAGGTCAATAAGCAGTTGGGGATCGATAGCGAACTGGTCACCCCTGCCGAAATCAAGCAGATGGTTCCAGAAATTGATTTACAGTGCGGAGGACACCAACCCCCGATTCATGGGGCGCTTTATCATCCCCCGGGGGCTATCGCTCGACACGACGCAGTTGCTTGGGGTTATGCCCGCGGTGCCGGTCAAAGTGGGGTCGAAATCCATCAGCAAACCGCAGTGACCGATATCGAAATCCGCGACGGAGCGGTGTGTGGGGTGCACACCAATAAAGGGTTTATTAAGACACAAAAAGTTCTTTCTGCCGTCGCGGGTTGGACAACTTCGATTACGAAAATGGTTGGCTTACGAACCCCTCTGGTGATTCATCCACTACAGGCCATGGTGAGCGAACCGCTCAAGCCTTGGCTCAATAAGATTGTCGTTTCTGCCAGCCTTCATCTCTATGTCAGCCAGTCCTCGCGGGGTGAACTGGTCGCCGGTGCATCGCTCGACCCCTATGAGTTGATCTCGATGCGGTCCTCACTCGATTTTGCCGAGGGCACGGCGGGGCATTTGATCGATTTATTTCCGCTGCTTGGCGATGTGAAAGTCTTGCGTCAGTGGGCAGGTCTGTGTGATATGACTCCCGATTTTTCACCCATTATGGGCACGACACCGATCGAGGGCTTTTATCTGGATGCCGGATGGGGAACCTGGGGCTTCAAGGCCACACCGATCAGTGGGTTGACGATGGCGCATACGATTGCGACTGGCGAAGATCACACACTGATTCGTCCATTCCATGTCTCGCGATTTTTGGATTTCAAACTTGTGGGTGAAAAGGGTGCCGCCTCGGTCGGGCACTGAGAGAGAGCAGCATGAAAATCATTCACTGTCCGGTCAATGGCCCTCGCCCGCTGCAAGAATTTTATTTTGGTGGTCAATTTCGTCCGCTGCCCGATATAGCGAAGGCAGGGCCCCTCAGTGATGCTCAGTGGGCCGACTACGTTTTTAATCGTAATGGAGCTCCGGGTGTGCAGAAAGAGTGGTGGTATCACACACCTAGTGGAACCTGGTTCATCGCCGAGCGGGATATTGTGACCGACACTTTTCTGCGGACCTATCTCTTTGAGGAGCACGGCGAAGATGTCTGAGCGCTTACCTTACCGAGAGGGTGAATGGATTGATCGCAAGCAGCCGGTTGCATTCCGCTTTGAGGGAAAATCGTATGAAGGTTTTGCAGGAGATTCACTCTCAAGTGCGCTCTGGGGAGCAGGCACTCGTGTTCTCGGCAGGAGTTTCAAATACCATCGTCCGCGCGGCGTATACAGCCTCACCGGTTACGACGTGAATTGCCTGGTCGAAGATGGTAGGCGGACCAATTTGCGCGGGGATAATTTATCGATCGTTCCTGATCTGGATGTACGGTCGGTCAATACGATAGGGGGCCTGGATCGCGATCGCTTAAAGATCATCGATCGGTTTGGCTCTTTGATGCCGGTTGGGTTTTATTACAAGGCTTTCCACACACCGCGAAGTCTTTTTCCGGCCTATGAAAACCAGATGCGAAAGATTGCCGGTCTGGGAAAAATCAACCCACAGGCCCAACCGGTGGCAACGCCCAAAGACTATGCCTTCTGCGATCTTTTGGTCACCGGCGGAGGCCCCTCCGGATTGGCTGCGGCAATCGCTGGGGCTGAGGCAGGTCTCGACGTTCTTTTAGTGGATGAACAACCACATTTGGGAGGCAGTTTACTCACGCAGCATACCCGTTCGCGGGCGGCGAGTGACCAACTCCAGAACCTCGTGGCACGGGCCAACGCGCTTAAAAATCTACAGATCCGCTGCGAAACGCAGGTAGCAGGCTACTATGCCGATCACTGGGTCGCTCTGGTGGATGAAAAGCGGCTGACGAAACTTCGGACCAGAAGTAGCATATTTGCCACAGGCTGTATTGAACAACCGGCCGTTTTTCAGAACAACGATCTTCCCGGTGTCATGCTTGGTACGGCTGCACAGCGTTTGATTTATTTGTACCGCGTGCCACCGTGCCAGAGGGCTGTTCTCCTTACAGCAAACGCCGAGGGCTACCGCCTCGCTCTTGATTTTTTCGACGCGGGCATCACGGTCGTCGCGGTGGTCGATCTGCGGCACGATGGTGAGCCGAGCGAGTTGGACAAGCAGGTGACCGCTGCAGGCATTGAGATTTTCCGCGGCCACACTATTTACGAAGCTGCCGCAGGTTCGCGGGGGACCAAAGTGAACGGCGCGATTCTTTGTCCACTCGATGGGGAAGGACAGCCTGATCGTATGGGGCATTTGCGACTTGCCTGCGATGGGATCATGATGAGTGTGGGTTGGGCACCGAACGCAGATGTGGCCTATCAGGCGGGAGTGCGCTTTGCGCACAGCGAGCTCGTCGAACAGTTAATACCCCAGCACATTCCGAAAGGGGTTTATGTTGCAGGTCGGGCTGCTGGTCTTTTTGACCTGGAAGATCAAATTGGCTCGGGACATCGCGCAGGTCTGCAGGCAGCGTCGCAACTGGGATTCTATCAGGGCGAAATTCCCGATTTACCCGTCCATCATGGGCAACCACCGAGTCATTCCTATCCGATTTTTTCGCATAAGGGAAAAAAGAATTTCGTTGACCTCGACGAAGATCTGCATCTGGTGGATTTTAAAAATGCCCATCAGGAAGGTTACGACAACATCGAACTCGTTAAGCGTTACACCACAGTCGGCATGGGGCCCACACAAGGCAAACTCTCAAACCTCAATGCGGTGCGCATTTTAGCCCGGCTCAATCAGGCAACCATCAACGAGACGGGGACCACCGTCTCGCGACCCTTCCATCACCCGGTTTCCCTTGAGAAGCTTGCCGGTCGCCGGTTTCATCCACATCGGCAGACTCCGTTTGAGGCGATTCATCGTAAGCATCACGCAGAAATGATTCATGCTGGGACCTGGCAGCGTGCCGAGTACTATCACCATGAAAAAAGTTCGCGCGAAGATTGTATTCTTCAGGAAGCACGGCAAGTTCGCCATAGTGTTGGTTTGATCGATGTCTCCACACTCGGAAAATTACAGATCAGCGGAACCGATGCAGCCCGTTTCCTAGAGCATATTTACACGGGACGCTTTACCGATCAACCGGTAGGTCGCCTACGGTATGCCGTTGGCTGTGACGAACTCGGCGTGATCATCGAAGATGGAGTCGTTGCCCGAACCGGGGAAGAGAACTTTTATGTAACGGCGACCAGTGGTGGTGTGGCGGCGTTTTATCGCGATCTACAGCGTTGGGCAATGGTCTTGCACATGGACGTTCAGTTGATCAATGCGACCGGGCATCTGGCGGCGGTGAATGTCGCTGGCCCGCAGTCACGGGTGGTGCTGGAAAAATTGACCGATTTGCCGCTGGCGGATGATGCCTTTGCCTACCTCGATGTGCATCAGGGCCGAGTCGCGGGAGTCGATGCGGTGTTGATGCGGGTGGGCTTTGTCGGTGAACTGGGCTTTGAGATCCACATTCCTGTCAGCTGCGCCGTGCATGTGTGGAATGCGCTGATGGAAGCTGGTGCAGCCCAGGGTATTCGGCCTTTTGGGGTTGAGGCTCAACGACTCTTACGCCTCGAGAAGGGCCATTTAATCGTAGGGCAGGATACCGATGCACTCACCCATCCCTACGAAGTCGGTTTGGGTTGGGCGGTGAAAGCAGACAAACCTTTTTTTGTCGGTTCACGAAGTCTTGAGATTCTTCGCAAGCAGCCTCAAGAGCGGACGCAGGTCGGCCTGGTCCTGTCGCAAGCTGATGGCGTTGAAGAATGCCATCTGCTCCTGGGCGGAGGTGAGATGATCGGTCGGATTACGAGTGTCGCCCAGCGGACAACAATCGGTGAGCCGATTGCATTGGCTTTTTTACGCCCCGACTGCGCCGCTATTGGAAATGAAGTAAAAATTTGTGGCTCCGGCGGAAAGCTGATTTCGGCCCGCGTCGTTCCACTCCCCTTTTACGATCCGGAAGGATCGCGACAGAAAGTGGATCCTTAAGATGAGTGAAAATCAAAATTTGTCGATTCGGCAGAGCCCCTTGCAGGCGATCATCGGAGAGACAACGTTTCCATCACTCGAGGTCCAGAACGAGTGGGCAACCTGTCTCGGTCTTGCCGATACGAGTCTGCTGGAAAAATGGGGCTTGCGCGGGTCGGGTGCCGCCGACTGGCTTGCTACAATGGGTGTGGCTGCACCAGCAGAAGTTTACGCGACGCGTCCACTCAGCGAAGGTGGACTGATAGCG